>NZ_JAUBTU010000125.1:0-18540 GCF_036705085.1 Microcoleus sp. B6-A1 | reverse complement strand
CCCGCCCGTCCTTTTTGGACGGGCGGGACGCCCATCCCACAAACTTGTGGAAGTTATTTAATTCTCATTCCTAAGAATTCATCAATTGCCACCGGATTTGACAAGGGGAGCATCTCAATGAAAGCAGCCCTCCGCTAGAAATTGAAGTTAGGAGTCAGGAGTCAGGAGCCAGGAGAAAAGAGTCAGAAGGAAGAAGGAAGGAGCCAGAAGAAGTATTTTTACAAATATGAGATGCTCCCTTTGACAAGATATCCTTAATGGTTAATCGCCAACATTTAAAAATTGGTAAATAAATTCTTTGTATTCCTCTTTGACGGGCAGCTCTTCATCGACTTTGAGTCGCCGCCGCACTGCCACAACTTCTTTGCCTTCGATCGGGTTATAACCTGCTTTCTCGTATTTTTCCCAATACAATCCCGTTCCCCGGCGCTGCCAAGCCGGCAGTTCGTTAAAGTTAATTCCGTTTTGAAACAGCAATTCGTTTTTGAAAGCCACCGATTGTTTGTCTAATATAACTGCTGCATTTTCACCCGTTTCGCCATTTTTTCGCAGCATCCAATAACTCCAGCCATTCAAAGCGCAGCGCGCTGCATCTGCTTGGCGCCATAGAAAATAATCTACTACTTGCGATTTGTTTGCTGCAGAACAAATGCGGCTGTCAAAACTGACTGCTGTTTGGGCGGCGCGAGTGAAAGTTGCACTGGCAATACTGGCAGAAATAGAGACAATTTTTTCTAAGCTGCGGTCAAATAAATCCCAATCTGGAGGAAACAAAACTGAGATTTCGTCACTTTCGGTATAAGCGTAAATGCCGTCTAGTTCTGACAGGAGCGCTTTGGCAGTTTCCACCATTAATTCGTGGAATTTTAAGTCGAAAGGCTTATCAAAGCTTGAGGAAGTAAATTTTGAAAAGCTGCGGCCGTCGGCGCGAATTACTGTGTGAGTTCCCGGCAATAAACGCAGGCTGTGAAAATATTCAAGCTCGCGCATTTTTTTTTCAAATGTCTGATTGTCCATGAATAACTTCCTCTGCGGGCCAGGTTTTTACTTCAAAGGTTAAGTTTTCTGCTATTCGGGCCCAAAACAGCCGTGCGAACCCTTCGCCGTAACTGGGCAATACCATTTTTTTTATAGTAGCATAAATTGCTATGTCGGGAACTTGAGATTTGCCAGATCGCTTTTGATTTCGAGCTAAACAGTCGCTGACTGTAGATTCAAAGTAGTAACCGATGATTTGGGCATTATAGGTGCGACCGATATCAATCAGCGGCTTGCGATCGAGAACTTCGGGATTGGTGTTGTCAACTGCGACGGAATGACCTGCTTGCAGTGCATTTTCAATTAATTGAATTTGTCGGCGCGATTTATTTTTATTGTTTGGCATTAAATCTTTGCTGACCAAAACGTGCGTGGCAGCTAAATAGTCGCGAAAAAATGTGCTTTTTCCCGATGCTTGCAATCCCATTAAAATGACTAATTCCATGAGAGGCTAAACATCCGCCGGATTCAGGTGCATCATTACCCAAGTGGTGTAAGTGCCGATCGGGCTCCAAAGTATGTAAGGCAGCAATAACAGGGCGGCAGGCTCGGAAACTTGCAAGACGCTTAAAGCTAGCATTACGCTTAAAATAGCGCCCGTTCCGCCGATTATTGTGCCGACTTTTAGGCTCCTAACTTTGCACATAACCGAGGTGTAAGACATAGTTACTATTTCTAAAAGCAGGTACAAACCCATTCTCAGCCAAGTCTCCTGAGTTCCTGGTTCTTTTTCCCACACAATCACTGCTGACCAAGCTGCACAAATAAAAATTACTGTCCAAATTAGGGGAATTGCTCTTTCAAATACTAGCCATCTCGGACGCTGCAAGCGGTTGAACCATTGGATGTCGCTGGGCGCGATTATGTTAGCAGCTAAAGCTACTACAAAGGCGACTCCTCCAATTACCATCCAGGATTTAATCATTTTTTTACCTTGGGCGAGGTTGACAGGTTCAATTCTGCAGATATTATCTCTAATTTGGGCGATCGCGCAATCTGTCCCTAGTTATACTAGATTGAACCCAGTCGCGAAACCCAACATGAGTTTAAAAGTTATTTAGACTTCTGGGAAACGTTAATTTATTCTCTTCACTTCCCCTTCATAATATAAAAAATGTGACAATCAAGCATCCAGGATACCCGCCACGTGATTCATTCCTTCGCAGACTCAGGATCCAGAAATAAAAAACCTGTATCCGATGAAACTTGCCGAACGTATTTATCTGTGGGGTCAATGCTTCAATTCTAAAATCTAAAATCTAAAATCTAAAATCGATTGACTCTTGCTTCCTCCCCTTGACAAGGGGAGGGATCGAGTCTGCTTTTTAGTAAAATTTACCAGTAAATTGAACAAAAAGTCTCTTAGCCTTTCAAAAAAATCGGCTACTAGCCGAGGCGGTGATGCTGTTCTAATTCTAAACTAGAGTCATCCTCTTTTTTCGGAACCAGAAGCGTATTTTCGCTGCTCGGTTGCAACACGGCTTTAATCACTTGAAGAAAACGGTTAGGCTTTTTGGTTTGACCGTTGAGAGTGCGCCGGTCTTGCACTTTTTTAGAAAGGTGCCTCATCACAGATAAATCGAGTTCATCGATGAAATGGTCTGCTATACGTTCTCCCATTAAATCAATAGCTTCAGCATACTGATCGGTTAGCGTTTCTATGGCATCGTATGCTTCGTCAGCAACTTGACTTGCTACTGTTTTATTTTGGTCGCCCGGTGTCTGGGAATGGCTGCGGCGCCGGTCTAAAAGGCTTTGGTAATCGGCAATGCTCATTCCCAAATTGTAGAGATGGTGGTGAGCGTGATCCATCAAATCTACTTCACTGGGATAGAAGAAACCACGAGTGCTGTTGATGCCGTGCAGTTTTGCCCAACGCCGCAGAGTTGTTTCATCTTGCAGTTGGTATCGCTCCAACATTTGAGCTGTGTTCAGCTCTACTTCTGGCGTAACTTTGAAATCGCTCATCGGTAAATCCTCGCTGGTGAGTAAATAAATAAAATTGAAACTTAGAATCTGTGATTGGCGTACAGTCTGAAAATGACGATCGATCCTTTGACGGCATTCACGGAAGTCTTGCGGGCATTTGCTGTCGATCGTGCGATCGTGCGATCGAGTCAGAGGATTTCAGGGTAGGGTACTTTTGGGCTGTGTCTCGATCGCATCCGGGAGCAAGCACACAGGGTTAATAATATAGCTGATTTAAGGTTTCAACAACCGTTAAAAATAGTAAAGTTTGATTCTTAGGGTTGAATTTTTAGTAATGTTGAGCTATAATATTCTCAATAACCGTGCAATTAGTAATTTTAGTAGTTGCAAACGAGATTCTTAGTATGCCTGTATACGATTATTTGTGTCCCGAAAACAACCAGCAGTTAGAAGTTTGGCACAGCATGAACCTGGAAGTTTCGACTTGGGGCCAACTGTGCGAGTTGGCTAAGCGCGAACCCGGGGAGACTCCCGCAGATGCTCCAGTACGCCGACTGCTGAGCGCTCCGAGGTTGATGAAGCCGACATCGGACACTGATTATAAAAATCAGGGCTTCAGCAAGTACGTGAAGCGGGATGAAGGGGTTTATGAAAATGTCACGGCTAAGGATGGTGAAAGCCGTATTGTCAATCGAGATGGCAAGCCGATTAAAGACTGAACTCGGTAATTGGTAATTGGTAATCGGTAATTGGTAATTATTCCTAATGACTAATGACTACTGACTAATGACTAATGACTAATGACTACTGACTACTGACTACTGACTACTGACTACTGACTACTGACTTCTAATATTATTTGCCAAACCAATCTTTCATTTTTTGTTTTGCTTGTTCTTTAGTATCAGCATTAATGTATACTGAAACAGTAGCTATTGCCGCCAGCAATACTCCTAAATCATCGGTAAATCCGATGCCGACTAATATATCTGGAATGGCATCAACAGGAGATATAAAATAGGTCAAAGCTCCAACTACAACTCCTTTTGCCCAAGCAGGCACGTTTGGGTTATGGGCCGTATAGTAGAGAATCAAAGCTTTTTCAACTACTTCTCTTCCTGCGGTTAAAGCAAAGTTTTTAAGTTTAGCCCAAAAACTTTCATCTGAATAGTTAATTTGGGGGTTGCTGAGGTGTGTTGTGGTTTCTCTTCGGTCGATCACATCGAGAGGAATGCCCTTAGTTTTAAGCTGGTAAACAGCAGAATTGAAAGATGCTGAAACCTGATTTTTATTGGGCGCGGCCTCCCGTATTTGTTTCATGTCTGCGTTGACATCCACCCCGCCCTATAAGGGCGAGGATTCCTAAGACTCACGACTTAGGTTTCTGCTTCTGTCCCCTAGGGAGTTTCGCACCAGCCTTAACAGATTTACTCTGTTGGGGTCTTACAGTCGCTCCACAGACTGAAACGGCAAGCCCTGCCGCCAAAATGTTCTTCGCCGCATTGATATCACGATCATGGTGCGTCCCACAACTAGGACAATCCCATTCCCGAATATTCAACGGCAACTTGTCAACGATGTGTCCGCAATTTCCACATCGTTTAGAACTCGGAAACCAGCGGTCAATCTTAACTAAAGTGCGACCATACCAATCACACTTGTAGTCAAGTTGTCTGACCAATTCGCCCCAACTTGCATCACTTATAGAAGCGGCAAGTTTGGGGTTTTTAATCATATTCTTCACAGCTAAGTCTTCTACGGCGATGGTTTGGTTTTCACGCACCAACCGCGTCGTTAACTTGTGAAGATAGTCTTTTCTTGCATCAGTAATTTGTTGATGCACTTTCGCTACTTTGAGCCGTGCTTTGTAACGGTTATTTGATCCCTTTTGCTTACGGATTAAAGCTTTCTGCGCTCTTCTGAGCTTGCGATACTTTGTCTTAAATCCTTTGGGATTGGCAATCTTTTCACCAGTGCTTAAAGCAAGCAAGCTTGTAATTCCCAAGTCAATACCGACTTGATCACCTGTTTTGGGTAACTTTTCAATTTCAACATCTACCAGCAGAGAAACTGACCACCTGCCTGATGGTGCAAGCTTTACTGTAATAGTTGATGGTGTCGCACCATTAGGTAATGTCCGGCTCCAGCGAATTGGCAATGCTTGGGTGCTTTTTGCTAGGTAGACTTGTCCATCCCTAAATTTGAACGCTGACTTAGTGAATTCTGCACTACCACCATTGCGTTTCTTTTTGAAGTTAGGATATTTTGCCCGTCCATCAAAAAAGTTGGTATAAGCCGCTTGTAAATGTCTCAAGCATTGTTGCAATGGCACGCAGCTAACTTCGTTAAGAAAATCTAGTTCTTCAGTTTTCTTCCATTCGGTTAACATTGAAGAAGTCTCAGCATACCCTACCCGTTTCTGTTCTGTGTACCAAGCTTCAGTTCTTACTGCTAAAGCACGGTTGTAGACTAAACGGGCGCAACCCAAAGTACGTCGCAACAAACTTTCTTGTTCTGGCGTTGGGTAGAATCGGTAGCTGAAGGCTTTTAATGTCATATTTACCTTAAATGTGCTGCTTTACATAATAGCACGTCTTATGTGAAATAGTACGTCTTAACAAATATCTATGTAAAGCCGTCCTACAAGGACGGGGTTTCAGACCCATTTTCCTTGATGAATTCCTGCATGGCTTGGATTTGCAAGTCGGAAACCGCTAGCAGTTTTTTGGCTGATTGGATCGCTTCGTTTTCTGCGGGATGCAGCGTCTTATTTGCCCCAGCAATGTTAATTTAAAAATACATCACTCCCAAACGCAGCGGTTCTTCTGACTGGCTGAGTGTTTGCAAACAGTCGCTGAGTGATGGGGGACTGGCTGTGTAGGATTGGATTTGAGTTTTTGCAGAGTCAGAAAATTTGTCTAAATTTATGGTTTTAAACAACAAATCTAGTTCGTCAATATCAACGGAACCATCCGCGGCTGCGATCGCAAACAAAGAACCATAAAAAGCTAAAAGTTCGCTTTCTGAGGATGTGGCAAAAATATCTCTCTCGGACACGATGCTACTCCGATCGATAACGACGCTTTGCATTTTACCACAAAAGTCAGCGGGCCATGATTGCAGAAACCGGCAATAATTTGAGAGAGCATGACACAATGGAGAATTTTTTATGAAAGTTGCGATCGTCGGCTGCGGCTATGTGGGTACTGCGACAGCCAAACATTTACGCCACAAATCTGATTGTACCGTGACGGCGACAACTACCACGGCGACGCGAGTAGTTGAGTTGGAGGGAGTCGCGCAGCGGGTAGCCGTGATCAAAGGAAATGACAAAGATGCAATGACGGCTGTACTGCAAGAACAAGATGCTGTTATGCTGTGCGTCGGTGCTCCAAATCCTCATACTTATCGGGAAAGTTATATAGATACTGCGACAACTTTAGTATCGGTTTTACAGCAGATACCGACAGTAAAGCAGGTTATTTATACGGGTACTTATTCTGTGTATGGCGATCGCCAAGGTGAATTGGTAAATGAAGAATCCCCCGTCGCGCCTGCTAATCCAAACGGTGAAATTCTCGCAGAAACAGAACAGGTTTTATTAGCAGCATCTAGTCCCAATCTTCAAGTCTGCATTCTCCGTTTGGGAGGAATTTATGGGCCAGGGCGAGAATTAGTTAAAATCTTTAGAGGCTGGGCTGGGAGCACTCGTCCCGGTAGGGGTGAAGATGCTACTAATTGGGTGCATCGAGATGATATTGTTGGGGGGTTAACCTTTGCTTTGGAAAATCGATTGCAGGGAATTTACAATTTAGTCGGGGATGTGTCGCTATCCAGTGGTGAATTACTCGATCGCATTTTTGAAGCTAATAATTTGCCTAAAGTTTCTTGGGATGGAAGTCCTAGCGTGCGGCCTTATAATGCTAGGGTGTCGAATCAAAAGATTAAGGCGGCTGGTTATCAGTTTGTTTATCCTGAAATTAGGGAGTTTTAGTTGGGCGATCGCTCTTTTGTTAAACCGCATATTTTTCACAGGCGGGACGCCCGTGCCACAATGAACGCGGATGGACGAAAGGGCGATATTCACCGCTTTAGATTTTTTCCCTAACCCAAATTCTAAATGATTTCAGTAATGCAATTTCTCCCATTGTTTTAGTCTGCTCAAAAAACCTACTCATTTCTGTTGATGATAAAAAGGGAAAAGCAATACTGAAATTGCATTCAACATACTCCTCGGAAGCTAACTGATAAAATTTTAAAACTCGCCCGTTATATCTCCAGAGTTCGGGTACGCCAAGTGCCGAGTAAATTCCTGACTTATTAATTGAACTGCTGGTAATATCTATTTCAATTGCCAAGTCGGGCGGTGGGGCAGTTTCTAAGTCTAGTTCTTGCCTGCCTCTGACTGCTGGTTCACTTTGAATATAATAACAATTGTCAGGTTCTATACCCTTTTTAGCCTGTTCTTGCTTGAGAGTCATTGAGCCAGCACTTTTGATTTCAATGCCGAGTTCTTCTGCTAAAATGAAAATGAAGCGATCGGACTGAATCTTGGGATTTTCATGTTCGTATAAAGGACTCATAATTTCCAACATCCCGTTATCATAAGCTATGCGATAACCTCGGCGATTGCCTATTTCTTTGAGCAACGTTTCAAAGGTTGACCAGCTAATGTTTTCTAGCAGTGTTCTCTGTTCGGCTAAACTTGAAGTAGTAGCAATCATCTCAAAATCTCCTTGAGCTGAGAAAACTCTAGTTTTATTTTACCACAGGCCCAGATACTATCAAAAAGGGGGTTCTTTTTTTGAACCGCAGATGCAGGCGGATAGACGCGGATGAACGCGGATGTCAGAAAGGGCGATCGCAATTCACTTAGGTTGTGTTAAATCTTATTTGATGACACCGCGAATTCTTTCTCTTCTTCCCAAGACAGTGATATTTGAAGTTGTCCTGATACTGTAAATGTTTGAGCGGCCAACAGGGCCGTCTCTAAATTTACACACATCCTGGCAGAATAATTACCTTCTTGTCCGCCGACAACTAGCTTTTCTATTGCATCTGGTTTTGATGGATCTACTAAATTATGGAAGCTAACGTTATCAAAAGTTACGTTAACAATATATTTGCCGGATTCGCCGCCACCAATGCTCATATAACACTCGTCATCTGCACCCAAGGTAACTAAAGTTTTAGTTTTCCCATTTAACTCGCGGATGGCTTGTTCTATTTGACTCCAAGTAGGACTTTCTATTAAGTCACCTTCATCCTGGTTGCCCACCCAATTTTCTGCTGATAGGTTTAACACAAACATTATCGCCTCCTTGTATTTGGGGGTTTAACGGTTATTGTTTTACTTCCATTGGGAGTAATAATTTCTAATTCTTCTATATTTAACTGCCAAGCCATAGAGTTTACTCCACCTCTTAAGCCGCAGGCTGCACAAAGTTCGCGATCGCAAATCAAACGTGCTTTACCTCCTCTAATTCCCGCATCGGCTGCTTGTTGAAAAGCATCGGCTTCAGCGTGGGTTTTGGTGATAGGATTGACATTAAAGGTTATTTGCCGACGATTGGGGTTGCTGCCAGAGTTGATGCCAAAAAAACTTTGACCCGCTATTTCTAGTTTAGCTATGGTTGATTTATCGGTTTCGCTGCCAGCCATTGGTAAACCTAGGCTTTGTCTATATGAACCTAGTTCATCAAACACACTTTGTATTTTTGCCTTTCCTTTGGGTTGACAGCCCAATTTTACCACATTGCGTTCGGGTTTTGGGATTTGGGATTGTGATCGCTCTCTTCTTCATCCGCGTTCATCAGCGTCTATCCGCCTGCATCTGCGGTAAAAAAAAGGGCGATCGCTTCTCAATTTCTACCCGCGCACCATCACCCACCAAATTATCCCATAATCCCCGCAAAAAAGTCGATCGTCTCTTTCAACGCTTTCACAAACACATCAATCTCCTCGCGAGTATTGTAAAAATACAAACTCGCCCGCGCCGTAGATGAAACGTTCAAATAGCGGTGCAAAGCTTGCGTGCAGTGATGCCCGGAACGAATCGCGACTCCCTCCTGATCTAACATGGTAGACAAGTCTTGAGGGTGAATTTCTCCGGCGGTAAATGCCGCTAATGCAGCCCTACCTTCACCGTTGCTGTCTGGTTGTGGCCCGTAAATTTTGATTTCGGGAATTTGCCGCAATTGTTGGAACATATAAGCATTCAATTCTGCTTCGCAAGCGTGAATCTTATCCATGCCAATGTTACTAAGATAATCGATTGCTGCACCGAGGGCGATCGCCTCTCCGATTGCAGGCGTGCCGGCCTCAAATTTGTGCGGCAAATCGGCATAGGTGGAATAATCTAGAAACACGTCAGCAATCATCTCGCCGCCGCCGAAAAACGGAGGCATTTCTCTCAGCAAGTCCAGTTTACCGTACAGAAAACCGATGCCAGTCGGAGCGCACATTTTGTGACCGGAAGCAACCAGCCAATCGCAATCTATTGCTTGCACGTCTACTATCATGTGCGGCACGCTTTGGCAAGCATCTATTAAAACTCTTGCGCCGAAACTGTGGGCAATTTTGCAGATTTCTTTGACTGGACTGATGCAGCCCAAAGTATTAGAAACGTGAACGGTTGACACCAATTTAGTTTTATGGGAAATCAGCGTTTTAAACTGTTCCAAATCAAACTCGTTAGTTTCCGTTAACTCGACAAACTTCAGCACCGCACCGGTTCTTTGAGCCATCATTTGCCAGGGAACGAGATTGCTGTGGTGTTCCATCACCGACAGGATAATTTCATCTCCGGCTTGCAGATTGCTCAAACCCCAAGAATAAGCAACCAAATTAATCGCTTCGGTGGCGTTGCGAGTGTAAACAATTTCTTGCCGCGACGCGGCATTGACAAAAGCAGCAACTTTGTCTCTAGCACCTTCGTAAGCATCAGTGGCTTTGGCACTGAGAGTGTGAGCGCCACGGTGGACGTTTGCATTGTATTGTCCGTAGTAATCACGCCAAGCGTTGAGCACAGCTAGGGGTTTTTGAGAAGTAGCTGCATTGTCTAAATAAACTAGCGGTTTACCGTTAACTTTTTCATTCAAAATAGGGAAGTCGCCGCGAACTTTTGATGCAAGTGTTTTTTCTTGAATAAGTGTCATAAATTTCAGGAGTTAGTATTGTTGTGAAACAGGATATTAGGGCTATTGTCCAAGTCGGATATCCCCCTAAATCCCCCTTATTAAGGGGAGTAGGGGTTGACTTTGAGAATACTCTTGTCCCCCCCCCTTATTAAGGGGAGTAGGGGTTGGCTAGGGGGGATCTCCGGGTTGGATTACAAAGTTTGAAAACACCCCCCAGTCTGTTGCTAATTCTTTTATCCTTGGATAGCGACGCAGGTAGAAAGCATTTTCGCCACCCCAAGAATCGGTAATTGATTGAGCATTTCCGCCGCAAAAGCATCGATTAGCAAATAGCGACTTCTTTCTAAATCCAAACCGCGACTTTGCAAGTAGAAAAGTTCATCATCTTCTAATTGACTGACTGTTGCACCGTGGGAACATTTAACGTTGTCGGCGACAATTTCCAACTGTGGTTTGGTGTCTACGCGAGCTCTTGGCGACAACAACAAATTCCGGCTCAATTGTCCGGCATCTGTCAATTGTGCCGCTTTGCGAACGAAAACTTTGCCGTTAAATACAGCGCGAGCTTTGTTACCGATAATGCACTTGTGCAATTGGCGGCTTGTACCGTGGGGGTGATTGAAATCGATTAAACTGTGAGTGTCTGATAACTGTTCGCCAAAGGCTACAGTTAAACCATTTAGAGTTGTTTCAGTGGCTTCGCCGCGCTGAAATACTTCTAAATTGTGCCGCGATATTTTGCCTCCCAAACTGATAGCATGACAAGTGTAACGGCTATTACGAGATTGCTCGATCGCACTTTTGCCGATATGAACAACCTCCCCACCTTCCCGCTGAAGCCGAACGTGGTTCACAGTGGCGTTTTCGCCGACAATAACATCCGTTACAGCATTAGTAAATGCAGCGACATTACCGATAGTTGCGTAATCTTCAACCAGCGTGACATTGCTTCCAGGCTCAGCTATGACCAAGCAGTGTGGCTGGGACATCGTGGGAGATGCACCTGGCGCTGTCAGGAACAGCAAGTGAATCGGAAGTTCGATCAACATATTGGCCGGCACGAACACCACCGCAGAATCCGCCAAACCCGCAGTATTCAGCGCGGTAAACACCTCAGTTTGCTGTCTGTGCTTGCTCAAAACATCGCTGATGCGCCCTTGATATTTTTCGGGTACATTGGATAGATTACCTGCGTAAAAGTCGATCGGCAAATTCGGCAAATTCACCGTTGATAAATCCGGTGCATAAAAACCGTTGACAAATACCAATCTTAATGGTAAATCATCCCGATTTTTCACTGGCATAATGATATCAGCCAGCTTAACTTTTGACTGATTGCTCTGGGGTATATGAAAAGGAATTTGCAACACCGACGACAAATCAGTAAAGCGCCATTCTTCATCCCTCACCGTCGGAAAAGTCGAAGAAAGCACGTATTGAGTCGCCACATCCCGCAAATCCTGCAACCCGTAAGCAGAACTTTCGTTATTAGCTGCGCCCAACTTGCCGCACTGATTCACCAAATCAGTCAAAAACATTTCCCTACTAGCAACTTGCGTATTCATCATCGCGCGCCTACTCCTGCTGCTTCCTCTTCCACAACCCAGTCATAACCGCGCTCTTCCAATTCCAGCGCCAACTCTTTCGGGCCAGTCAAGATAATTCTGCCCGCTTCCATGACGTGAATAAAATCAGGAATAATGTAATTCAGCAACCGCTGATAGTGAGTAATCACCAACATCGAATTCTCAGCAGTTGACAACTGATTCACACCGCCGGCGACAATCTTGAGAGCATCGATATCCAAACCCGAATCAGTCTCGTCCAAAATAGCTAATTTCGGTTCCAACAAAGCCATTTGCAAAATTTCATTCCGCTTTTTCTCGCCACCGGAAAAACCCTCATTAACACTGCGGCCTAAAAAAGAATCATTCATCTTGACAATATCCAGCTTGTCCTCGATTAAATCTTGGAAATCAAAAGCATCCAATTCTTCCAAGCCGCGATGTTTGCGGTGAGCATTGTAAGCCACGCGCAAGAAATCCAGATTGCTAACGCCGGGAATTTCTAAAGGATATTGGAAAGCTAGGAACACGCCAGCTAAAGAGCGTTCTTCCGGCGCTAATTCCAGCAAATTTTGACCCAGAAAAGTAACTTCTCCGCCCGTTACTGTATAAGCAGGATGGCCTGCTAATATCTTGGATAAAGTGCTTTTTCCCGAACCGTTCGGGCCCATAATCGCGTGAATTTCACCCGATTTAATTTCCAGATTCAAACCCTTAAGGATTTGGGTATCTTCCACATTCGCAGTTAAATCGCGGACGGATAGCACCACTTGACTATTTTCAACAATCATCTATTTTTGTCCTTTTCCTCAATGCAGTTTACAGTTTTTTCTTTCTTGTTTCTAGGCTGTGCCGATTGGTGAGAATTTAACGTTAAACCGATAGTCCGCCAGGGAATGAATTCCCTGTCTCAAAGCTAAAGTCCTCTGAAGAGGACTGAGAAGAAAAATTTTAAACTCATTAGTCCTGTTTAGAGGAGTTTAGCTATTAGCCAAGGAATTCATTCCCTGGCGGACGGGGAGCTTAAGTTGTCACCGATGGACTCGGCCTGGAAGGGTTTATCGGTCGCGAAAATTATCCGACACTTCCTTCCAGTTTCAGACTCAACAGCTTATCAGCTTCCGCCGCAAATTCCATCGGTAACTGATTGAAAACATCTTTACAGAAACCGCTAATCATCATCGAAATAGCATTTTCTGCGGAAATTCCCCGCTGTGCGAAGAAGAACAATTGCTCTTCCCCAATCTTAGAAGTAGAAGCTTCGTGTTCCACTTTAGCAGTATGGTTCTGCACTTGAATATAAGGGAAAGTATTCGCTTGAGCGTTGTCGCCAATCAGCATGGAATCGCACTGAGAGTAATTACGAGAGCCTTTAGCATTCAGCCCCATTTTTACCAAACCGCGATAGCTGTTGGATGAATTTCCCGCAGAAATGCCCTTAGAAATAATCGTGCTGCGAGTGTTTTTGCCAACGTGGATCATTTTGGTTCCGGTGTCAGCTTGCTGTTTGTTGTTTGTCAACGCTACCGAGTAGAATTCGCCTACTGAGTTATCACCGACTAACACGCAACTGGGATATTTCCAAGTAATCGCGGAACCGGTTTCTACTTGTGTCCAAGAAATCTTAGAATTGACTCCTTGACACAAACCCCGTTTCGTCACGAAGTTGTAAATGCCGCCTTTGCCGTTGGCGTCGCCGGCGTACCAGTTTTGCACTGTGGAGTATTTGATATCGGCATTGTCCATTGTTACCAATTCGACTACGGCGGCGTGCAGTTGATTGGTGTCAAACATCGGCGCGGTGCAGCCTTCTAGGTAAGATACAGAACTGTTTTCTTCTGCAACAATTAGGGTGCGCTCGAACTGGCCGGAATCTCCGTTGTTGATGCGGAAATAGGTTGACAATTCCATTGGGCATTTGACGCCTTTGGGAATGTAAACAAAGGAACCGTCGCTGAATACGGCGGAGTTGAGGGCTGCGAAAAAGTTGTCGCCGACTGGTACGACGCTGCCGAGATATTTTTCTATTAGTTCGGGATAATCTTTGACGGCTTCTGAAATGGAACAGAAAATAACACCATCTTTGGCTAACTTTTCTCTAAATGTTGTGGCAATTGAAACGCTGTCGAAAACGGCATCGACGGCAACATTTCCGAGCCGCTTTTGTTCGGAGAGGGGAATGCCGAGTTTCTCGAAGGTTTCTAGCAGTGTCGGGTCTACTTCGTCCAAACTGTTGAGCTTTTTGGGCTTTTGTTTGGGCGCGGAATAGTAGATAATTTGTTGGTAGTCGATCGCGGGATAGTTGACGTGGGGCCAGGTGGGCTCGGTCATTGTCAGCCACTTCCGGTATGCTTTGAGGCGGAATTGCAGCATGAATTCCGGTTCGTTTTTCTTGGCGGAAATCAGGCGGACTACATCTTCGCTCAAGCCGCGGGGGATGGTGTCTGACTCGATGTCGGTGACGAAACCGTATTTATACGGCTGGTTGACTAAGGTTTTGACTGTGGTAGAACTCATTATTTTGCGTGTTCAGTGTTCTAGATAATGCTCTCTGGATGGCAGACGGGGCAATGCCTGTCTGGGCTTGAGCGAGTTCTGCTGGACTGCTCTGGGAAGTTAAACAACAGATTTGTTGCTTTACTATATTTTAAGCTACATTAACAATAGTGATATTGTCAAAGTCAAATTAATAATTTTTTGTGAAGATGATGGAGACTACTCAGCAGACTTCCACGAAACAAGACATCCTGCAATATTTGCTCAAGGGGGGGCAGGGGACGGCTCTTGAGTTGGCGGAGTCTTTGGATATCAGTCCGCAGGCGATTCGCCGTCACTTGAAGGATTTGGAAGCGGAGGGGCTGATTCAGTATCAGTCGGTTCAGGCTGGGATGGGGCGGCCGCAGCACATTTATGAGCTTACCAGTCAGGGGCGCGATCGATTCCCGAATCGTTACGGTGATTTTGCTGTCTCTTTTCTGGATACGTTGGCGGAAACCGTCGGCCGCGAGCAAGTGATTACTATCTTGCAAAAACAGTGGCAGCGCAAGGCGACGGAGTATCGGCGGCTGGTGGGTGCGGGTTCGCTGCAAGAGAGGGTGACTAAGTTAATGGAACTCCGCAGGGCTGAAGGTTATATGGCTGAGTGTTATCCTGTAGAATCTGTAGAGGTTGGGATGTGCGATCGCGCTGGTTTGGGCGATCGATTTGTGTTGATGGAACACAATTGCGCGATTTCTAATGTTGCTGAAACTTTTCCGAGTGTCTGCGGTAATGAGTTGGAAATGTTTGCAGCGGTTTTGCCGGATTGTATTGTGGAGCGGACTCACTGGATTATTGATGGGGAACACCGCTGCGGTTATTTGATTGCAAGGAAGAAGGAAGAAGTTCGGCAACGGATTTTGTAACGGATGTAACGGATGTCACGGATGAAAGTTCGACAACGGATGAGTGTAACGGATGTCACGGATGTCAGGGATTACCAATTACCGATTAGCAATTACCAATTTTTAATATATGGAACCGCTAGCAGATTTTTTAAAGCCGGAAGAGTGTGCGGAAGTTGATATGGCGCTGCTGTCGTCGAAGGAAAAGTTTTCGGCGCGGGTGGCAATTTATGCTTTGAGGGTGCTCAAGCAAATTGCTGGGGAGACTGGGAAGCCGATGGCTGAGGTGACTAATGGACAGGTGATGGATTGGATTAAGAATGATGAGAGTATTAAAGGGTCGATCGAACTTGATGCTAGTTTTGAAAACTTTTTTACGAATTTGGTAATTGCGTCTTTGCGGCCTCTGAGGCAAATTGCGACAGAATCTGAAAGCCCGATCGAACAATTAACAGTTAAGCAGGTTGTGGCGTGGTTTGTGAAGGACGGGAAGATTCGCAGAGAACAGGGAACCGAGGCGGCTTTTTTGGACTTGTGAGTTAAAGGTCGATCGCTCCCACTGGCAAATAATACGTCAAACTCGGCTATTGGGGGCGGTTTCGGGCGATCGAAAAAAAACTTTTGACAAAGGGGTTGACAGACTAGGGAAAACTTGATAAGGTAATTAAGTCGAGCGAAAGAGATGCAGCGCATCAAACTTAGCATTAAGCTAAACGCAGACACAGGATTAAAAGTTTGAAAAGCTTTCCTGGTGCTTATGATGTAATGGAACCACTCCGATCCATCCCGAACTCGGTTGTTAAACGTTGCTATGGCGAAGATACTCGGCGGGTCACTGCCCGGTAAAATAGCTCAGTGCCAGGTTAATAATAAATTAAAGCTCTTTTCCCGCAACAACGGAAAAGGGCTTTAGTTTTTTGGTGAGTTATTAAGCATCTACACCACAGCAAGTCTGGGGTCATTTGTAGAAATCTCAATATTCTGGGCCAGGAACAGATTTTGGGTCGATCGAACTTGATGCAAGTTTTGAAAACTTTTTTACGAATTTGGTAATTGCGTCTTTGCGGCATGAGAGGCAAATTGTGACAGAAGCTCGGCTATTGGGGGGGGTTTCGGGCGATCGAAAAAAAGTTTTGACAAAGGGGTTGACAGCCTAGGGAAAACTTGATAAGGTAATTAAGTCGAGCAAAAGAGATGCAGCGCATCAAGCTTAATGCAGACACAGGATTAAAAGTTTTCAAAGCTTTCCTGGTGCTTATGATGTAATGGAACCACTCCGATCCATCCCGAACTCGGTTGTTAAACGTTGCTATGGCGAAGATACTCGGCGGGTCACTGCCCGGTAAAATAGCTCAGTGCCAGGTTAATAATAAATTAAAGCTCTTTTCCCGCAACAACGGAAAAGGGCTTTAATTTTTTGGTGAGTTATTCGTCATCTACACAACAGCAAGTCTTGGGCCATTTGTAGAAATCTCAATATTCTAGGCCAGGAACAGATTTTGGGTCGATCGAACTTGATGCAAGTTTTGAAAACTTTTTTACGAATTTGGTAATTGCGTCTTTGCGGCATGAGAGGCAAATTGCGGCAGAAGCTCCGCTATTGGAGGCTGTTTCGGGCGATCGAAAAAAAATTTTGACTTTGGGGTTGACAGACTAGGGAAAACTTGATACAGTAATTAAGTCGAGCGAAAGAGATGCAGCGCATCAAGCTTAGAATTAAGCTAAACGCAGACACAGGATTAAAAGTTTTCAAAGCTTTCCTGGTGCTTATGATGTAATGGAACCACTCCGATCCATCCCGAACTCGGTTGTTAAACGTTGCTATGGCGAAGATACTCGGCGGGTCACTGCCCGGTAAAATAGCTCAGTGCCAGGTTAATAATAAATTAAAGCTCTTTTCCCGCAACAACGGAAAAGGGCTTTAGTTTTTGCGGACTTACAGATGTTTATAATATGACAAATGCGTAAGTCCAGAACAAAATCTGGTGTAGTTGGGAAAACAAGGGTGAAATGCGTGTTATCAGCCGAAAAATCCTGCGAGATTTCTGTGAAAGCCATGCGGATTCCTGCGATGCACTTTATGACTGGTATAGAGTTTCAAGTAAAGCGGAATGGCAGAACCTAATTGATGTTCAGCAGATTTATCCAAAAGCTGAGTCAGTCGGAAATTTTACTGTATTTAATATTAAGGGAAATCGATATCGGCTGATTGTTGATTTGGTTTATGTTTCTCAAAGAATCTACATCAAATATGTTCTGACTCACGCTGAGTATGATAAGGATGAGTGGAAAAATGATCCGTACTTTTGATGCAAAATCTTATACAGATTTACTTGTTCGGTATCAACCAAAACCGATCGCAAATGAGGCAGAAAACGAGGCCGCGATCGCTCTCGCTTGCGAACTGGAACACCGCCCTATGCGATCGCTGGAGGAAGAGCTATTTCTGGAGCTTTTGATAACGCTGATTGAAAAATTTGAATCTGAAAATTATCCGATTCCTGCAGGAAATGCTGGTTCAATGTTGCAACATTTAATGGATGCGAGAAATTTGGACAAATCTGATTTGATTCCTGTTTTGGGAAGCGAAACAGATGTTGATAAAGTTTTTGTTAGCGGAAGGGCGATCGAAATAGATGAAGCCAGAAAATTAGCCGATTTTTTCCACGTTGATATTAATTTGTTTCTCTAATCGCGATCGGTAACTCGTATTCCAAATCAAAACTACTCAGGTTCGATCGTCTTCAAAAACTCGTCTGCTGTGATTACTACCACACCACGAAATGGGTGCAATACGAGCAAATCCCTGTCACCAGTGATGATATAGTTCGCTTCTCCATTTAATGCCAACTCCAAAACCTTGTCATCTTTTGGATCGCGACACTCTTGCACCTTCTCAATTATCTCTACTAGAACTGCCCTGTCCACCAAGGCTGCTAAAAATTCCTCCCTTTCTTCACTTGTGACATACCGATTAAATTTTTCGCGACCCAATACCTCATTCAATTCTTCTAGCAGTTCAAGTGATAGTAACACCTCTCCGTTTGCTAAAGCATATCGAAGGGCGCGATCGGGTTTACTGTTGTCAAACAGAATCGCACTGATGATTGCATTTGTATCAAAAACGTAGCGCATCTTACTCATCAAAAAGAATTGAATCCAAAATTTCTGGGGTCAATCCTCGCGATTGAGCATTCCGACTCATCTCACTCATTACCTCCTCTAGGGGTCTTTTGCGTCGAATTGCATCACTAAGTTTTAGGCTAAGTAATGCCTCTAATTTACGACGCTCTTCTTCGGAAGCAGCCTCAAATAGCTTAGCAACTTCAGTATTAACGCGAATTGCGATCGTTTTGGTTTGCATGATGGTTATGTGATGTTTTAATGACTGTTTTCAAATAAGCTAGAATGTAAGGATTCAGGTCTTTGATTAAGGAATGAGAGAAGGCATGGAAAAGTTACAAGTATGGGCAAATATCGCATCAC
>NZ_JAUBTU010000124.1:0-19137 GCF_036705085.1 Microcoleus sp. B6-A1 | reverse complement strand
AGTTAGAGGAGAACCACCAAGCGGGAGTGGTTCCAGGACAAGACTTAAGTGTTAATCTGCAAGCACTATTAGTCTGGCTAGGTAATTATGGGCATCTTTCCTACTCCAAGCTGACTGAGCTTTTGTGGGAACTCGGCAGGATTGAAGTGGGAGTAGGAACATTGCAAAAAACCAATCAACGAGTAGCAGCAGCAGTAAAGCCAGCTATCAAAGCACTGTGGGAATGGGCACCTTTACAATCAAACGTTCATGTAGATGAAACCCTAAGAGTGTGTCATGGGAGTCAAAGAATGGCTATGGACGGCGAGTATCGAAGGATTCTGTTTATTTCATGCCGCAGATACCAGGGGACGTGTGGAACTAGAAACCATGCTGGGCACAGAATTTGCTGGGGTTTTAAGCTCAGATGATTTCAGCGTTTATAATGGCGGGAATATCGCAGCCCAACAGAAGTGTCTAGCCCATTTACGACGGCATTTCAAGAAAGTGTTGGAACTTCCTGGCAACAATAATGCAGCAGTCGCTCAAATATTTCTGTCATTAATTGATGAAGCTTTTAGATCCCATGAGTCGGGAGCGAAACACGAAGGATAAACTCACCTACGACTCCTGGGCAACTGATTTCAAAATACGATTGAATAAAGCCCTTGCCACTTGGTTGAACCAAGTTGGTTATGCTCTTCTGTCTGTTACTAAAATCCTTACGGGATAAGGCAGAACAATGGTGGTATTTTCTCACTGACCCCTCGGTTCCTCCGGATAATAATAAAGCCGAACGTTCCCTACGGCTAGCTGTAACTAAGCGGAAAGTTTCGGGCGGCTCTCGTTCGATGAAACGATTTGAGGAAACTGCTAATCTACTTAGTGTGATTCAAACCTGTCGTTTTCAAGCTCGTTCAGTAATGGCTTTTTTCCGTGAGGCTATTTCTGCCCATTCTTGTGACTTGGCTCGGCCTGAGCTCATTCCCCTTTTTCAGACCTGAATCCTTACTCACTGTTGAGTTTTGGTGGCAGGTTTTTTTTCATAATTGCTATATTCTACTTTCCAGTATCACACTTGTCAATACCCACCCTCTGAATCCTTACATATTGTTTACAGTACCGCTTGATTTTGGACGTTTTTTTTATTTGGTAGTCCCTAAGAGACAAGGTGTGATATAAGCGTGTAACTATTTTTTGCCGATATTAACGTGACCTGAGTTTGAGAGATTATGCAAGATCCGACTTTTCCGACTTTACGATCCGACTTTTCCGACTTTACTATGACAGTGGCCTGAAGCTATGATAGGAGAGAGATAGGGACAGTCAACCCACGATATCTAGATGGTAAATAATTGTAAATATATCGTCAACCGGCGTTGCTGAATTGGGTTGGAAATTTGTTGTAGGCTCAATCCCCCCGTGGGTGATCCACCGCTGACGGGGTAAGCACTTAGAATTACCCCTACAGGCAAACTCATATTTTGATTCAGCAGCGCCGAAAAACTAAATCAATATCAGCAAGCATTACACCACCCAAAAAAGCCATGACCTCAATTCAACAGACAGCCGAAGGAAAAAGATTAGCAGAAGAACGCCAGAATAAGGAAGCACTTTGGAAGAAGTGGGGGCCGTATGTGAGCGATCGCCAGTGGGGAACGGTGCGGGAAGATTACGGCGATAATCCCGATCGTACTTGGGACTATTTTACCCACGATCAATCTCGTTCTCGCGCCTATCGTTGGGGTGAGGATGGTATTGCTGGCATTTCCGATAATCACCAGCATATTTGTTTTGCGATCGCCATGTGGAATGAAAAAGATTCCATCATCAAAGAAAGGCTATTTGGTTTAACAGGCTCCGAAGGTAATCACGGAGAAGATGTCAAAGAATATTACTTTTATACGGACAATACCCCCACTCATTCTTACATGAGCTGTCTGTATAAATACCCCCAAGAAGCTTTTCCTTATGAAAAGTTAATTGCGGAAAATCGGCACCGGAAATCCGTCAACAAAGCAGCGCCGGAATACGAGCTAATGGATACAGGTATTTTTGATGAGAATCGCTACTTTGATGTTTTGGTAAAGTACGCCAAAAAATCATCAGAAGATATCCTGATCGAAATTTCGGTTAGCAATCGTAGTCAAGAACAAGCAACGCTACATCTTTTGCCAACCCTTTTGTTTCGCAATACTTGGTCTTGGGGATATCCAAATCAGAACAAAGAAGATAAATCCTTAAAGACCGTTAAGTCAGAACCAGACTTAAGCGTAATAGAAGTTTTGTGTAACAATGAAGGCTTAGGGAAAAGATGGCTGTATTGTGAAGCGCCCAAAGAACTCCTGTATACAGAAAACGAGACTAATAAAGAAAGATTGGGCTGGGGTAAAAATTCGTCCTATGTCAAAGATGGCATTAACGATTATATTCTGTCTAAAGGTGATAAAAAGACAGTAAATCCCAATCAGGTAGGAACAAAAGCATCAGCACATTATGAATTAATCGTCCCGCCTGGGGAAACCAAAATTGTGCGCTTACGCCTCAGTAGCAGAGAAGGTTTAGATTCCCCATTCGGTAATGAATTTGAGGACATCTTCCGCCAGCGAAAGCAGGAAGCTGATGAATTTTATCAGGCTGTTTGTCCACATCCAATTTCCGAGGATATGCGTTCCGTGCAGCGACAAGCTTTTGCGGGGATGTTATGGAGCAAGCAATTCTATCACTATATAGTATCCGACTGGCTCAATGGCGATCCAAGTCAGCCGAAGCCACCCGAAAATCGTAAATCCGGCAGAAACCACGAGTGGACTCATTTATTTAATGAGGATATTATCTCGATGCCCGATAAATGGGAATATCCTTGGTTTGCTGCGTGGGATTTAGCATTTCATACCGTTCCTTTTGCCCTGATCGATCCAGAGTTTGCAAAGAAGCAACTCTATTTATTCACGCGGGAATGGTATATGCATCCTAACGGTCAAATGGCTGCCTATGAGTGGGCATTTGGGGATGTAAATCCGCCCGTTCATGCTTGGGCTGCATGGCGCGTTTACAAACTCGAAGAAAAGATCTATGGTCAAGGCGATACAAATTTTCTGGAAGATGTTTTTCAAAAGTTATCTCTCTATTTTACCTGGTGGGTCAACCGGAAGGATGCAGAGGGAAAAAATATCTTCCAAGGGGGATTCTTAGGATTAGACAACATTGGGGTAATTGACAGAAGCAAAATTCCGATTGAAGGCACGAGTATTGAGCAGTCAGATGGGACGAGTTGGATGGCAATGTTCTGCCTGAATATGCTAAAGATTGCGACGGAACTAGCCAAAAAAGACAAGGATTTAGCGAGAATTTATGAAGAGCTCCGCCACAAATATGAAGGTATAGTTAAAGAGCAAAAAGATGAAGAGTTGATCTCAACTTATCTGACCCTGGTGACCAAATCGGCGAGAAACAACTACGAAGATATGGCCTCAAAATATTTTCAGCATTTCCTGTTGATAGCGGATGCGATGAATAAAGTGGGTGGCAACAATATCGATATATGGGACGATCAAGACAAATTTTACTACGACATCTTGAACGCTCCTCCGGGTAAGGTAGAGGGTGCTGACAGTTCGGGTGCACTCTCAATGAAAGTGCGATCGCTAGTAGGCTTAATTCCGCTCTTTGCTGTAGAAACCATTGATAAAGAAATCGTGAATAAATACTTAAATTCCGATTTCCAAGTTCGCATGAATTGGTTCGTTAAAAATCGCCCCCAGCTTTTAACACACCAAAACATCGAACTTCTTTCCTCGCAGAACCAAACCGAGAACGCCCCAGTAGAAAAAGACTTATATTTGTCTCTGGTGAATAAAGAGCGGTTGCAACAAATTTTGAGTAAAATGTTGGATTCAACCGAATTCTTGAGCGATTACGGGATCCGTGGTTTGTCAAAATACCACGAAAAGAATCCTTATGTATTACGTGTGCAAGGTCAGGAACATCGCGTGGAATATGAACCCGCCGAATCCAAGTATCCGATGTTTGGTGGAAATTCCAATTGGCGCGGCCC
Source organism: Microcoleus sp. B6-A1 (assembly GCF_036705085.1). Lineage (NCBI taxonomy): Bacteria > Bacillati > Cyanobacteriota > Cyanophyceae > Oscillatoriales > Microcoleaceae > Microcoleus > Microcoleus sp. B6-A1. Next base: position 15,101 of record NZ_JAUBTU010000124.1, on the reverse strand, counting down.
GATTTGGATGCCTGTGAATTTCCTGCTTATTGAGTCCCTCCAGAAATTTTATTCTTACTGGGGAGATGAAATAAAAGTTAAGTGTTCCACCGCCAATGGGGAAATCAAAGAGATGAACCTCTGGGAAGTATCGATGGAGTTATCTCATCGGCTAACCAGTATTTTTCTTAAAAAAACCGGTTCCAATCCCTCGCAATCCTCCTCCTCCAATGATTGGCGACCTGTTTATGGCGGGTCAGACAAATTTCAAAACGACCCGTACTGGCGCGATTTGATTCTTTTCTATGAATATTTTCATGGAGATAATGGTGCTGGAGTTGGTGCCAGCCATCAAACTGGCTGGACTGGGGTAGTGGCCAATCTAATTCAGCAGTTGGGAGAAAACGCTCAACCAAAGCAGGAAGATGCAAAACCTTAAATAGGCTGGACGGGGGGGATTGTTTAAATCCCCCAACATCGCGGAAAATAGGCTAGGGAAAATAAGAACTTTGATAGCCTTTCCAATCAACCTACTAATCAAGAGAACTAAACATAACCAGATGAGTCTGTTCCTAAACTTTATGACACCTGTACTCTATAGACTTTTTTGGACAAGTGGCTAACAGCCCAACCAAAAGCAGGTCAGTGTTTACGACCTCTAAGCGGTGAAGGAATCTTCACTAATGATAAATTTGAAGCAAAATTTCTCCCCTGCTCTGAAGGTATTCCCCCATTAATCCATGTCAAAGAGTAATTTTTAAGGAGTAAGCAATGAGTCCAATTCCGGAGCACGTACTATCCGTTGATTGTGAGACTGTCTCTAAAACGTTTTATGATGCTGTCATCGTAGGATCTGGTGTTGCTGGAGCTATTGTTGCTAAAGAATTGAGTCAACAAGGAAAAAGGGTTTTAATCCTGGAGGCAGGAGAAGCTAAGGATTTAACCCTTGCAGGCTTTCAAAGTTACATTGACACCTTCTACGGTGCGACAGCGAAAAACCCAAACGCTCCCTATCCCAAAAATCCCAATGCTCTAAGCCCCACGGATGACGATCACTATTTTGTAGAAAAAGGCCCTATGAGACTTAGTGGGTCTTATACAAGAGTTCCTGGTGGAACAACGATGCACTGGGAAGCGAAAACCCCCCGGATGTTACCGGAGGATTTCAAATTACAGACTCTGTACGGACAAGGGTTGGACTGGCCGATTAACTATGAAGATCTGATGCCTTACTACCGTAAAGCAGAGTACGAAATTGGGGTTTCTGGGGACGTAGAGGAGCAAGAAAAACTAGGCCTTCCATTTGAGCCTGGCTATGTTTTCCCGATGGAAAAGATGCCCCCCTCTTACTTGGATCAGAAAGTTATTGAGAAAGTTGAGGGGACTAAAGTAGAACTCTATGGCAAGCCTTACGAGTTAAACTTCTCGACTTTTCCTCAAGGTCGCAATGGTGTACCGAATCCTAAATACGCTGACTACGATCAGGGTAATCTCTTTGTTCCCGAAGGCGTTAGCAGTACCAGTCCGGTTCAGTATGGGGAACGTTGCCAGGGGAACGCCAACTGTGTTCCTATTTGTCCAGCTCAAGCAAAATATGATGCTCGCAGAACTTTAATTAAGGCCTTCCAAACCGATCGGGTTCATTTACTCTCCCAAGCGGTGGCTTTTAAAGTAGAAATAGATCCCGAAACTGGTAATGTCACTGCCATTCACTATAAGCGTTATGAAGACCCCCATTCTCCTAAACACACGGTAGGACTCGCCAAGGGTGCTTTATTTGTCTTAGCGGCTAATGCGATCGAAAATGCTCGGCTGATGCTCGCTTCTGACCTGCCTAACACCAGTGGAATGATAGGCCACCATCTCATGGATCACCCCTTTACGTTAGCTTGGGCTTTGATGCCTGAAGTGACCGGCACTATGCGAGGACCTATTGTTACATCAGGAATTGGAACCTTTCGTAAAGGCGAGTTTCGTAGCCAACAATCCGCCTTCGCGGTAGATATTCACAATGATGGTTGGGGATGGGCAACGGGATCGCCCTCCACTGAAGTCACTGATGCAATTGACAACAAAAACAAATATGGACAAGACCTGCGCCAGACATTGATTAGTCGCATTTCACGACAACTGCTGCTGGCTTTCATGTGCGAATTACTTCCGGAGTACAGTAACCGAGTCACCATCGATTCAAATTACACGGATCAACTGGGTAATTATCGTCCCGTTATTAACTTTAATCTCCCCGACTACAGTATCCGAACCCTTGCCTACACCCGAAAACTCTCTCGTGTAATTTTCCAGCGTTTGGGAGCTGAAGATTATACCCACTACGATCCTTCAGACCCCGCTTATTTTAAATTTGAGGGCGAAGGTTTCTTCTACCGAGGGGGAAACCACTTTTCTGGAACTCATATCATGGGAACAAATCAACACAACTCAGTTGTTGATTCACATCTACGTTCTTGGGATCATAACAATCTCTTCCTAGTCGGTGCAGGAAGTATGCCAACGATTGGGAGTTCAAATACAACCTTGACCATTGCCGCACTGACTTTTAGGGCTACGGAAAAGATGCTTGAGGATTTACAGTCTCCCGCTTTGCAATTAGCGTCGTAGTCCTGAAAAAATCGAGAACACATTGCCACCAGAGGTATTATGACCACAGACGAAAGTACAAACGACGGTTATGAACTGATTACAGAGGTAGAACATTTGCATTACTACCTCAAACAAGCCCTGAAGCTAGAACACGCAACCATTCCTCCATACATCACTGCACTTTACTCCCTCAAACCTGGAACTAACTTAGAGGCTTTTCATATTATCCGCGCGGTTGCTGTAGAAGAAATGCTACACCTAACCCTCATCGCCAATATTTTTAATGCGGTGGGCGGAAATATGAAATCCACCCTAACAGCGCCCGATTTTGTTCCCCAATATCCAACAGGTCTACCCACGGGAGCGACCGATTTTAAAGTGGGTTTAAGCAAGTTTTCCCCAGAGACAGTTGAGACTTTCATTAAAATTGAACGGGCCGAAGAAGTCGAAGAAGACAAGCCCTTAGTCGTGTCTCGACCCAGACAAGAGCATTCTCACTTTTTGACGATTCAGAATGGTAATCCGTCCGATACTTTCTACAGCATTGGGTTATTCTATGCAGAGATCGTTCGTGGTCTCTATGCGCTGCATAAACAGATGGGTGATGCTCTGTTTTGTGGCGCTCCTCAGCGACAAATCACCCCACAATACTACTATAACGGTGGTGGCGACATTATCCCCGTGAGGGATCTGCGTTCAGCAATCCGGGCCTTAAAAATGATTCAAGAGCAGGGAGAGGGGTCAAGAGGCGACGCTATCTATGACGCAGAACGAGAACTAGGTCATTACTATCGTTTTCAACAACTCAAATTACAACGCTACTATGTGATCGACAACGATGATCCGGAACAGTCAGATCATCCGGGTCATCCAACTGGTGCGTCTTTTAAGGTAGATTGGGACGCAGTTTATCCGCTGAAGAACAATGCCAGACTTAGCGATTATCCTGAAGGCACAGAAGTGTATGCGGCAGCTAAAGAATTCCAGTCCGCCTACAGTAAATTCCTCGCAGACCTTGAATTCGCTTTTGATGGACATCCTGAAGCTTTGATTCCCGCAGTCGGGGGAATGTTCCGGCTTAAGGAACAAGCTACTAATCTAATTCGTAATCCTATCCCCGGTATGGATGGGGTTCATGCCGCTCCTATCTTCCGATTAGACTAATAGAGATCCATTTCTCACCCCTATTTTTCCTCAAAGTCTTTGACGGATTTCTAGCACTACGCTCAAAGATTAGGACATCACCACACGGTATCGCTTATCAATAGCAAGACTTTTGCTGATGCTCGATGACTTAGTGCTAGAAAACTTAGAACGCACTTGCTGCTAGAAAATTTTTGTGGAGGTAAACAACTGATGGATATTAATGCACCTGATTTTATGGAGTATTTTCTCGATTTCTCAGTGGTGTTAACGGGTTTTTCGCGGTTTCATCTACAGGGAACCGGACAAGCTTCTCTTTACTTTGGCACCATTCGGGATATCATTGGTCAAGATATGTTCGGGGAATTATTACAAACCTTTCATCGCCTCGATCTCGAAGCACAAAACAACAATGACGAGTCTATCTTGACTAACGGGCTTCGTTCTGAAATTCTGGGGTCTGAAAAATTAGGACCGATCGCCCGCAATATCATTAAGCTTTGGTATGTGGCTACCTGGTATGAAATGCCAAAAGATTGGCGGGAGGTTTTTGGGAGCCCAGAAAACGATAAAACCTTTATTCCGAGTCCACAAGCCTATCCAGAAGGACTCTTATGGCCTACGATTGGTGTTAACCCACCGGGCGCAAAAGGTCCCGGATATGCAACTTGGAGCGAACCCCCTTCAGTCACCTTAGTAGAGGCTAAGAGTCATTCGGCCTAGCGGCTAATGACCTGGCACCATGCCTCAGTTAACCTCTAAAAATTTTATCTTTGAGCCGGACACAATAGCCCACCCTTTCTAATTTTAACCTTGAACATGAATATTGCCTCTTGGTTTCGTAGACTTTCTACTATTGCCTTGTCGATTCTCCTTAGCTTAACGATTTTTAGTGCTCCCGCTAACGCTTTCGTTGGGACAGATTACGAGCTGTTGCGTTTGAAGAACGCCTGTGCTAGCTGCGATCTATCGGGACTGGATCTATCGAATCAAGATTTATATGGCGCATTACTCACTGGGGCAAATCTATCCAACGCCAATCTCTCCGGTTCCCTACTCGTTGAGATAAACCTTGAAAAAGCTACTTTAACCGGAGCCAATCTATCCGGCGCTACACTGATGGGTAGTAAGTTGTCCGAGGCTAACTTAACAGACGCTAATCTTTCTAATGCAGATTTGTATAATTCCCTCATGATTAAAGCAAATTTAACGAGGGCAAATTTAACGGAGTCGGATTTAACCTCTGCCGTTATTTCTGATGCAAATTTGTCTAATGCTGTGGTGAAAAATGCAAAGTTACAAGGAGCAATTCTTTCTAGATCCATATTAGTAGATGCAGATTTTTCCAGTAGCAAGATGAGAAATACAAAGTTATCAAATGCTACTCTAACGGGCACTAATTTTAAGGCAGCAGATCTGTTGAATTCGCTGATGCCTGACGGGACTACTTATAATGGAAATGTCTCCCGATTTGGCGCTTCTCAATGAGATATGAGTCCTTAAGGATTCTTTTCATGACGAGGGGGAAGAAGATTTGAAAACCATCTTCGCCAGTGTACCTAAATCTATCCTTTAAGCATTTTCTTCGTCTCATCCCTAACTCTTTGCCGATGTAGGGAACAAGAATTTCAGTAACTCCACTTCACAGACTAGGAATCCTAAGTCATGTTGACCAAAAATGAGCGCAAGATGAAAAAATATCGAATTTTCGAGCAAATGAGAGCTATTCGTCATCTATCCGTGCTGTTAGTTGTCTTAATCTTTGGGATAACTAGCTTAACGCTTCCCGCCACGGCTGCTACAACGGGAAACAATTCGATCCTGGTATCTCTGGTTCCCCCTTCATATCCTGGGAGCTTAAACCCAACATTCGATCGCACAAAAGTGAAGTTTGGTATTACGCCAACAGGTTGGAGTAATAGTGACGATCTTTCTATCGATCTTACCCCTCGGATCCCTTACCAGCAGATTCTCAGTGAAATAGCGCTATCTGGCTTCGTAGGGACGCAAATGTCACCTAAATATCCAAAATATCCAGAGGAGAAAGATGTTTTAAAAAGCGAGTTAGCACTTCGTAACGTGGTAATTTCTGAACCTTGGGTCGGAACTCACTTTACTCAGGAAGGGCAGGGGAAGGAAACTATTGAAGAATTCGATAAACAAGTAGCATTCATGAAGGACATGGGTGGTACAAAGATTGTGGTAGCTGAATTGGGGGGTGCCGTTCATCAACAAGTCCCAGGTGTGGACCCTTTAACTAACAGACCGCATTTTAGTGACCAGCAATGGTCGGATTTATTAGAAGGGCTGAATGACCTTGGTGAAAGAGCCAAGGGCCAAAGTATGCAGTTGGTCTATCATCCCCATATTGGTACGGGAGTAGAAGACTTCGCTGATATCGATCGCTTAATGAGCGGTACAGATCCTGAAACTGTTAAGCTGCTGCTCGATACTGGTCATTTGTACTACGCAGGAGTCGATCCGCTGGCCGTCACTCAAAAATATGCCGATCGGATCGAACACGTTCACTTGAAAAATATTCGTCAGTCAGTTTTAGACGCATCTAAAAAAACGGGTCGTAGCTTTTTAGATTCGATCCGCGCAGGGATATTTACCGTTCCGGGAGATTCAAAGGGCGCAATTGATTTTCAGCCAATTTTACAAGAGCTTGCTAAAGCTAAGTATAAAGGATGGCTGATGGTGGAGGCAGAACAAGACCCTCATAACACTAATCCTTTGAAAGATGCGGTAATTGCTCGCAGTTATCTACGCGAAGTGACTGGTTTGTAGCAACAACAGCAACCCAGACCTCAACCAATTAGGTCTGGGTAGTTCCTCTCGTGAAAATCTACAGTTCCTCAACCGGAGTTTAGCTATGAATAACGATAAAGACCAGATCAGAGAGATATTTGAAGAAGTCTATGCAGCAAATGTTAGGTCATGCGATCTACAGGGTTATGCAGAGATGTACACCGAAGCGGCTGTCTGGATGCCACCCGATCAACCCGATCGGCTGGGAGTTCCTGAGATTGTTGAAGCCTTTGCCGCTCAGATCGCTGAGCAAGATATCGATCCAATCTTCGTCGCTGAAGAAATCGAAGTGATGGGCGATTTTGGTTATGTCGTCGGTATATCTCAAGCAACGATTCACCCGAAAGATGGCAGTGCATCTAAGGAAGTCAAATTTCGAGCACTATGGTTAATGAAAAAAGAGGAAGACATCTGGAAGATTGCTCGCCAGATTTGGAATGTAAAGCCTTTGTAAGGCTAAGCTTTACCTAAAAAAATGAGCGGTAGAGTGTCGGGGCGCGTTTAGTAAAAAGTTCAGCATCAATAATGATTCTTCTTTCAAAACGCGCGCTGATTATTGGATGATATATACAACACGAAGTAATTCTAACAGGAGTGACAAGATGTTTGTTCCCAAGGATATCTATCTTAGTTTTTTCATGTTTACAACTAATCTGAAACCTCATGACTCCGAGTATAGGAAAGTTGTCATTCAGCACATGAAAGAGCTGAAGAAATTCGGTTACACTGGCTTTGAGTTTCCGATCGCGCCAGGGGAGCCTAAAGATTACCCACAAGAAATTGAGAATTACGCCAACCTGCGTCGTGCTATGGACGATGAAGGATTGAGTGATGTACAAATTACAACAAACGTTGGTACTACTCCGAGATTCGATCCGAGTTCACCTTCCCCAGAGGTACAGAAAGAAGCCTTGGAGTATCTTAAGGCTCGGGTTGACATCACTGCGGCGCTACGGGGTGAAATTATGATGGGTCCGCTAATTGTACCTTACGGATACTTCAATAATTCCCTGTGGAGTGACCAACTCCAAAATGATCTTGCAGTTCGCTATACTAACGCGCAACCGATCCTAAATGAGTTAGGTCTATATGCAGAGGATAAAAACGTCAAATTGGCGATCGAGCCAGTAACTCACTGGGAAACTCCAGGTCCTAACAAGTTATCACAATTAATTGAGTTTCTTAAGAAAGTTGACAGCAAACAAGTTGGTGTTGTGATTGATAGTTCTCACGAAATACTTGATGGTGACGGACCTGAGATTTTTGAAGAACAAGTAAATTGGCTTGCAGATGAGGGGCGGCTTCATTACGTCCAAGTTTCTCATCCGGATCGAGGAGCTGTGCATACAAGTTGGATTCCTTGGGAGTCGCTGTTTAAACCTATTCTCCAAGTCTATAAGGGACCCATGGCAATTGAGATTTTTAATGCTATCCCAGAGTTTCTTAACTCCATTCGTCTGACTCGACGCAAGTTTTGGATACCTGGAGAAGATCCTGAGAATCAATACCCAAGTGCCTACGACATTGCCAGAGAGGCGATCGTCGTCACACGAAAGGAATTAAATCAAATAACCTCCAAACAGTAGAAATAGAACTGTTATACAACTTTGAGTAAAACAGTTCTATTTCTCTTGGCGCAACTGCTTTCCTGATCTGGCTAAGACAGATACATTTAAGCCGGACAGATGTGTTACTTTTTTGGGCGAACGAGAGCTACCATTCAAGTTTGTTGTATATAGTAGCCATAGTTTCTTGGACGATGAATCTTCCTATAAAGAGAACATAAAAACGTTGACAGACTACATTAGTTCGCTAGATCAGTAATTAGGTTAGAAGGGAGTGACAAGCACTCTGAACACTCGTGAGTTCAGGGTTGCCAGTTCATTAACTATCACTCAATGTTGTTGAATTTTTAGTAAAACAGTTCTACAACATTGAGCGCAACTGAGAGCCTGAGATTACTGAGCAAGACCTGGAACTAGAGTTTCCTAAATCAAGCAGGTTTTTCAGGATTTCGGAAAATTCGACAAAAGGCAACTATGATACTCAACAAATCAATTAAAAGAACTACCCTTATCTCGCTTTTTCTTGTTTTGATTTTAACTGCAACTTTTACCATCTGTGGATGGAAGCAGGCGATCGCATCTCCCCTAGTCGGTTCTAAAGAAGAAATGGGAGAATGGGAAACCATCCCAATGGCTCCTCCAGAAAGCCGGATGCAGTCTGTTCATACCGTACTCCTTCCCAATGGAAAGGTTTTGAGCGTTAACGGCAGCAGCTTTCGGAACACCCTAACTAAGAATGACAAAGGAGAAGATGTCTTTATAGAAGGGGTGGGAGCAGGAGACTATGATGCTATTAATAATGCCTCCCTTTTCGATCCTAAAACCCAGCAATTTGAGCGCATTCCTTCTCCACCTGCAATGCAATATGCGGAGAGTAACGATTTATTTTGTGCTGGTCATTTGCAACTAGACGATGGCAACGTCCTTTTTATTAGTGGAACTGGACGCTATTACCCTGGCGGACGATTTACAGGCTCTAGGCAAGCCAATATTTATAATTGGCAAACAGGCAAGTGGTCGCCTGCGGGTCAACTTAAAGAGGGGCGTTGGTATCCAACTTTAGTCTCCCTAGCCGATGGCAAAATCGTAATTTTTTCAGGTCTAAAAATTAATGCCCCCAACCAAATTAACCCCAGTATTGAAATTTACGACCCTAAAACTGGAAAATTTCACTATATAGACCTTACAGCAATCGATAACAGTCCCTTCAACACCTACATCGAAGGGGCTGATGGTTACGATAGCATTGACCTCTATCCTAGAGTTTTTCCAACTGCTGACGGTAGACTTTTGATTACTGGGGATGAAGCTGGCATTGCTAATGTTTTAGTTCAAAGTAAAAGCAAGAAAAGCTATTTAATGTCCGTCCATGAAGACGCAGCGGGTAAATTATCTGTCAGCTTTGAAGTTGGGCCTGAAAGATTTGAAACTTCTAAAGCTTACGGAACTGCCATTCAAGTTCCCAACTCTGAAGATGTATTACTAATCGCTGGGATGATTGGTACTAATGATATTAATTTTGGACGTGGAGGTAAAACAGATAACTATCCAGGATCTAAAGTTGCCTCTAGTTTACAGCGTTGGGTGTCTCCCGAACAAAGCAAAGAAAAGAACGGCAAGTGGGAAACTGTAGAGAAGTTTCTAGACAAACCTCGCGCCAATGTGGAAGCAGTGATTCTACCCAGCAAGGAAATTTTAGTAGCCAATGGTGGTGAATATCCAGAATACAAGCCTATCTATGAGCCTGTACTCATGACTCCTAATTCACAGGAGCCAGGAGGCTACAGCATCAAGTCAATGAATTCAGCCAAACTACCCAGACTTTATCATAATGGAGCTATCTTGTTACCAGACGCTCGTGTTTTAACGATTGGTGGTAATGGTAATCGGGTAGCACGGGAAAAAGATGGAACTCTTCACGTTGACATCGGGCGAGATGCGGCAAATAACTTCGTCCTAGCACAGCTAACCGACAAATCGGGTCAGGCTAAACAGTTTAGCCTGGAAGAGTATTACAAATCTCCTCAAATTTATTTTGCTAAGGGTGACACAGAACCCTTTGTACCTGCTGAAATTTGGCAAGCTGAAATCTTTAGTCCCCCCTACCTATTCAAACCTGGTTCTAGACCTGAAATTGTAGAAGCTCCTAGCATTCTCAAATATAGTCAATTGGACAAGATATCAGTTAAGGAGGCTACCAAAAATGGTTCTTTAGTCTTGGTTAAACTGGGTGCAGAAACACATTCTTTCGATTTTGGGCAGCGATTGGTTGAGTTACCGATAGAAAAAATAGCTCTGGGGGAGCAGTCGGAAATCGACTTTAAAGCACCAACAAATCCCCATCTTTACCCACCAGGGTACTACATGATGTTCTACCTCAATGATGTAGGCAAACCTTCCCACGCCAAGATGGTGAAGCTAGAAGCGGCTTAAAAACATTAGAGCTTACGCTTGACGAGGCGAGAAATCTGATTTCTTTACGTAAGCTCTAAACCTCTTCAAAATTTGTTATCTATTGCGAGATCGGCATCGCAGCAACAGTCCGCTCTAAACTCTAGAATAAGGGAGTCAATACAATGACACTAACAGACGAAGATTTGCAAAGCCTACCTGGAAATGGCGAAGGCATTGACCCAGATAATCCTGGTAAATATAAAGAATTACTTGAAGATTTACAGGGCAACATCCTCAACTCTCACGGACGAGATTATAGCGTGTATCTGTTTTTGCAATTCAAGCTAGAGCAAACAGATATGGCAAAGCAGTGGATTCGAGATTTTGCCCAGAAGTATGTAAAATCTGCTAGCCAGCAGGCAGATAGCGCACGTCGGTATAGAGAAGATCACATCAATGGCGGTGTATTTAGCAACTTCTTTTTATCACGTAAGGGTTATGAGTATCTGCGAATTCCTCCAGCGAAAATCCCTAATGATCAACCTTTTCGTTCCGGTATGAAAAATTCAGCTATTCAGAATTCGTTAGGCGATCCACCTTTTAAGGAATGGGAACTAGGATATCAAGCTGACATTCATGCCTTAGTAGTAATGGCAGATGATAGCTTAGTAGAGTTACTACAAAAAGTTAACAAAGCGATGCAAGACATACGTCAGGTTGCCGAAATTGTTAACCGACAAGATGGTTTTATTCTCAAAAATTATCGAGGACAATTTGTTGAGCATTTTGGCTTTGTTGATAATATCAGTCAACCTTTATTTCTAAAACGGGAAATTGAATTAACCAAAGAAAAGGGCTGTGACTTCACCAAATGGGACCCGAGAGCGTCTCTCGATCTGATCTTAGTTAAAGACCGCAACGGTAAAACAGAAGACAGTTACGGCAGTTATTTAGTGTTTCGCCAACTCGAACAAAATGTCAAAGGATTTCGTGAAGACCAGCGAAACCTAGCTAACAAACTAAATATAACTGACGATTTAGCTGGTGCGATGGTTGTTGGTCGGTTCTTCGATGGAACGCCACTCACTCTCAAAGATCAACCTCTGTATGCAAACCCGATACGACCGTTGGATACCCTCAACGACTTCGATTACAGTGATGATACACAAGGAACAAAGTGTCCTTTCCACTCTCACCTCCGTAAAAGTAACCCGCGAGGAGATACAGGACGTATAGAATCTTCGGTTAGTTACGAAGATTCCTTACAATTAGAAAGGCGGCATCGCATCGCTCGTCGGGGCCTTAGTTATGGAGAAGATGACCTTACAAAGGAACCTGAAACAGGGTCAGGATTGCTCTTTTTGTGCTTTCAAGCTGATATTGAAAATCAATTCAATTTTATGCAATCAGCATGGGCTAATCAAAAAAACTTCTGCCAAATCAATGTGGGGCCTGATCCGCTGATTGGTCAGGTTAGCGGTAAGGCATCTGGTCAACCCATAGGAACTCAGAAATGGCCGAAAAAGTGGGGGGAAGCGGAAACCGAACAATATGACTTTAGCCTGTGGGTTACCATGAAAGGCGGTGAATACTTTTTTGCCCCTAGTATCAGCTTTATCAAGAATATAGGACTTACGTAAAGTCTCTATTTTTAGGGCGTGTTAGCGGAGCAAAAGCATGGTAATATGCCATATAAACAGGCCAATATTGAATCTTTAAGTTAGGGGTACGCTCTCAGGCTAAATTCAGCGAATAGTGAAAATAATTGGATATCGTTTGCTTTCAAGCTTATTCTCAATTATAGAAGTTTAGCTAATAAATACAAAAAAAGGAGTTAGGTATGGTTAACCTCAAAGAAAGAATTACCCAAATCGCCGAAATTGTCACCTATTTTCCAAGTTTTATTGCCCAAAATTTGGAAAATTTCTCCTCCCTGAATTTGAAGTTAGTAACAATTGGATTATTAGTAGTAAGTTTGGAGCTATTAGCACCTACGAGTGCTAATGCTCAAGGCCAAATCGTGGCTGAGCCTGCTCAAGTCACAGTGTCAGGGATGCGTGGAACTGTTGCAACTCGCAATATCGTCCTGCAAACTAATACGCCGATAAATAATTTGCAGTTAATCCCCTTGGATTTGAATAGGAGTGATGGGGATAGTATTTTTCCGGCACAGGCAATTAGTGTGGAAAAACCTTCGGTCAGTTCAACCAACCAGAATCTCATGATGACCTTGGTAAAGTTTGACCTGAATAAAGTCATTAGAAGTGGAGAATTTAACGGAAAGCTGTGGTTGAGTTACCAAGATGGAGAGCAAGTTATCCCTGTAACTATAAAAGTGAAAGACCATTGGTTTTTACCATTACTCATCCTATTAATAGGCTCAGCATTAGGCATCAGTGTTTCCATTTATCGGACTCAAGGGAGACCGCGCGATGAGATTTTAGTCCGAGTTAGCCAAGTTCGCATCCAAATGCAAGATGATGCAGATTTTCTAAAATTTGAGGAATTTAAAGCGAGAGTGGAAGCACATTTAATTGATGTAAAAATGGCGCTTCAAGGGGAACGCTGGGACGAGGCTAAAAATGCAGTTCAGCAAGCAGAGTTAGTCGAGAGTAAATGGCTCAAAGGTCGTGCAGATTGGTTGGCACAGTTAGGTTATTCTGATGAAATCAAGCAGCAGTTACAGGATCTAGAGCGGAGCCTTCCTTTTGTACAGACGGTGCATCGCAGTTTGGAAGATGCGCTAAGAGACGCTCCCGATTTAGACAGTCCCGTGCAATTGCGCGATCGCCTCCAAGGATTAGCTGAACAAGTGAATTCTTACCTTTCACTGCAAGCTAAGATAAAACAACTTTATAGTTTGAGCGAGGAGTTGTCTGTTGAGCAGGCAAAAAATTGGCAGCCTAAAATACAGAATTTAGAACAGCGGATACAAAGTTTACAGCCTGCTGATTTAACAAAAGATGCTAATTTAAGGGATGAGGTAGAAGGGGCGATCGCGGAAATTACAGAACTGCTTTCGCAGCAAGCAGATATGGTAGATCCGACAGAACTCGATTTCGGGGTAAACGTGACGGGGGCGATCGCCAAAGGAGTCCAAATCCGGGATATAATGATAAATTTACTGGGAGCCGCACCCTCTACTAGCTTAGTGAGTTGGGAAGAGCAAGCGTCGGGTGCGAATGTACGTTTGAAGGTTTTTACTGTGACTAGCTACATAATTGCGATCGTGTTTTTAGCCGGAGCAGGTTTTAGCCAACTTTATGTTGATAAACCTACTTTTGGAGATAATCCTTGGAACGATTATTCTGCACTGATGGCTTGGGGTTTTGGAGCAGAGGCTACCAGAGATGCTGTTACAAAGGTGGTGCAGGGGTGGAGTTTACCTGGATTAAAGTGATGTTAAACTCGTTTGTATCAAGGAAATGAATTTTCGATTAGTTGCTGCTCTCTGTAAATTTATTAAGGGGAATAGATGGAAGCATATTCGAGGTTTTTATCATCATAAAGTTCGTTACCTAACTATTAAAGTATGGTTGTGTAGTCAGGGAAACTATATAGTATGTATAAGGGTAAAGAAATAGAACAAGTCATTCAAAAGGCGGGGACAATTAATATTTTTACCCCCCTATTCTGCATTTTTTTGCCTCCCAAAAATGTAGGGTCAAAGGTTAAAGGTATTCTTTGTTGTCAGAGTACGAGAACATATAAACCATTGGCGAAGGGTTCTGGGTAATCGCATTTGAACTCTCTTGGTGAACCAGACCTCTGTCTTGTGGTTGACCCACTGCTGTTATTAGACCTCATTTATTTGAGAAAGGCTATAGAGACATTTACGCTCCGCTTTGTCAGCTTTGACAACAGCTATATCTTATAGATTTGTGCGCTGGCTGCAAGAAAATATGGACGTATTTACTATCTATAGCAATCCTAAATCTGTACCAATATGTAGGGGTAGTGCTAAGAGTGCCTACCCCCAGGGATCGGGGCAACCACGGGGGGTTTGCCCCTACAACAATTACACAATTCATTTAGGATCGCTATATAAAGCCAGTTTTTGCTTGGTTTGGGCTTAAAATTTGTTTAAGTCCTGTTAGCCATAAAAAAAAATCAATTAAAAATTTATGCTCCTATGCCCTTCCAGGATTAAGTTCGACAGTTTTATATTGACGTTATAATTAGTGTATTAATAACCGAAAATAATTCGTTTTCCGGCATCTGGAAAGCGAGAGATAATGAGAGGAAATGACCCATGAACGTCTTTGAGTTTGAGATTACCATTCAGAGCAAATCAGGCGAGAGTAGCTGGCCCATTGTTGTCAGGTGTAAGCAACCGGACGGACTAACCATCCATTCAAAAGAAACTCTCCAGCTAAATCAGGAGGACTTGAACAAACTCACTCAACAGCAAGAAAACGAGAGGGAATACGGCACCCATCTTGGCAAAGCTCTGTTTCAAGGGGCTGTGTACGACACCTTTGTTCGTGCCCTATCCAAAAGTAGTCAGGACTCCCTGTTACGAATTTTGCTGTCGATCGAAGCGGCTGACAATGACCCTATCAAAACCTTGCATTGGGAAAGGCTGTGCGCTCCGATTGATGCCGATGG
>NZ_JAUBTU010000191.1:0-1493 GCF_036705085.1 Microcoleus sp. B6-A1 | reverse complement strand
TTATTATCTCCGATGATTCACTTTTACTTCCTCAATCCGCGTATGTGCCAGTTGGGGGTGCGGAATGTGGGTTATAAAGCTTGTTTGTACTGGTTAGATATTGTCGTAATACCCGGCCCTACGGAATTATATTGTTTCCCAATTCCCAATTCCCAATTCCCAATTCCCAATTCCCAATTCCCAATTCCCCATTCCTAATGACAACTGACAACTGACAACTGACCAATCTAATCAAATACGCTTAGCCGCAAAGTTTTAGCTATTTTTTCTAACAGAAATAAGCTACCGATAGAATTTCCGTCTTTATCCAGGGGCGGACTGTAAAAGCCGATCGCCCCCTGGCCCGGAATTACCGAAAGCATTGCCCCGCTAACTCCCGACTTAGCCGGCAGTCCTACCCGCAGCGCCCAGCGGCCCGATGCTTCATACAAACCGCAAGTTGCCATCAGCGCTTTGACAGTACGGCAGTTTTCCCCCATTGCTCGATCGCCAGTATTTACCAAAACCATCCCCAGCTTAGCTAAATCCTCCACATTTCCAGACAAACAGCAAACACGATTGTATGTTTCTAAAGCTATTTCCGAGTTTTGAATACAACCAGATTCTACCATTTTTAAGGCGAGATTCCAATTGTTTTGATTGGGCATTGCATTCACTGAATCGAGCATTAACTCATCAACAAATAACTGACTGTTTGCCTGTTGATTTAACCAAGTTCGCAAGTTTTGACAGCGCGACACAGCATTTTGACCGGGAATCAAAGACGCTAGGGCGATCGCCCCGCTATTAATCATCGGGTTTCTCGGCTTCCCTTGGTCTATTTCGAGTTGAGTTAGGGAATTGAAAGGCAGTTGCGAAGGCTCGCAGCCAACGCAGTCAAATACCCTTTTTTCGCCCAATTCGCACAGCAAATAAAGCAGCACAAAAGGCTTGACTACACTCATCAGCGGGAATGTTTGAGCAATGCTACCCCAGCTCATAATTTGCGCGTCAATTGCCCGAATTTGCACGGCAAACCCTTGTCTGTCGGCTTGCGCTAGGAGAGGTATGTACGCAGGGATTTGACCCGATTTACTGCGATTAATTGCCTCTTTTGCCCAAGCTTCCAGTTGTTCGGGTTGCAGGCAAGATAGTTTGCTGGTGGATATTTTCACTCTCGATTATTTATATGTTTTGAGATTTTAGATTGGCATTCCTGGCGCGATATTGAGCCAGAAACCCCGTTTATTAACAGAATTGCGTCACTTGGGCCTGCTGCGGGAAGAAACTGGGTTTCTTCGGGGATCTCAACCAAGCTCGAACTTCAGGCTAGTCAACTACCCAGCATCAAGCGGAGTACCGCCGGAGATGTGGGCTTGTATCTGAACTCCACCGCAATTCCGAGAACCTTTGCAGAATCTCAGCTTGAGTTTCACCGCCCGACACATTAGGGGATGCTGACAAGCTCCCCGTACTCGTCCAGTCCTGCCGGACAAGCAACGTTCTCATGGCAA
>NZ_JAUBTU010000123.1:0-19154 GCF_036705085.1 Microcoleus sp. B6-A1 | reverse complement strand
GGGCGGGACGCCCATCCCACAAACTTGTGGAAGTTATTTAATTCTCATTCCTAAATTATTAGCTGCAAATCAACAATAATAATTATTATATAGCCTTTCTCAACTTTCGTGAGGTACGCGGGCGAGCAATTCCATATCTATTGCCAATAGCCCGCAGATATAGAAATTATCTGCGTTAATCTGTGTTCATCTGCCTTAATCTGCGGTTTGGTTTGTCTATCCATCAAAAATTTAGGCACTCTTGTCTACTGATTACCTGACAATTCTCAACCGTACCGCACTGTTACTGAGAAAGGCTGTATAAGTTAATCTTCGGCGCAACCTACAGCTCAATTTCATCAATCAAATCTAGTATTTTTTGATAATCAAAATTATATAGATGATTCATCAGAACTTCCGCAAAAACATCATTATCGCTGCCGATTTCCTCAATAGTTGTGGCAATCAAATCGAAGTCAGCCTCACGGACTGCCTGTTTTAGAGTTCTCGCCCATTCTGGGGAAACTTTCGGCTTGGAGTCCAGCGTAAATATTGCAGCACTATCAGATATTTTTTCTTGTACCATACTTGAACTCGGCGATAAATCCTTGACTTCAACATATTTATTGATGACTTCACCAGCACCCGTTGCGGTAACAACTTGAATATCAAACTTGAAGACAGTCCCTTGTCCCACTTCGCTCTCGACGGTAATGTCGCCCCCCATTAATCTTATGAACTCGCGGCTGATATTTAATCCTAAACCCGTACCTGTTTGAACTTTTTTTTCAGATGCAGTTTGCACCAATAATTCAAATATGCTTTCTAATTTGTCCGGGAAAATACCAACTCCTGTATCTGCTATGGCAAAGGAAATAATGACTGTCTTTTGAGTTTCCACAAAATCAAAAGCTTCGTTCAATATAGGCTTAATTATTTGTTTTTTATTCGGCTCCACAGTAACTGAAACTGAACCGGAAGGGGTAAATTTAACCGCATTATCTAATAAGTTAATTAGCACTTGTCGCAACTTAACATCATCAGTTTGCACGTATTGGGGAACATCGGAAGAGCAGTCAATAATTAATTGCAATCCTTTATTTTTTGCCGGAATTTGAAACATATTTTTCACGTCCCCCAGCAAGCGGTACAAGTCAAAAGTTTTGGCGTTGAGTGTCATGCGGCCAGCTTCTATTTTAGATAAGTCTAAGACTTGATTGATCACTTGGAGCAGGTGTTCTCCGCTGCGGCGAATAATTTTGATATTTTCTTTTTCCGGCAAAGTTAAATTAGTGCTGGGTTCCATTAATTGAGCGAAGCCGAGAATGGCGTTGAGGGGGGTTCGCAATTCGTGGCTCATGTTGGCGAGAAAGAGGCTTTTAGTTTTGTTGGCAGCTTCTGCGGCTTCTTTGGCTTGTTGAAGTTCTTGTTCTGCTTGTTTGCGATCGCTCGTATCAATAATTATGCCGTGCCAGACAATATCTCCATTTTCGCGCAATTCTGGTCGAGAATAACCTTGCAGCCATTTGAGTTTTCCCGATGCTGTCACAATCCGCCACTCGTGGGAAAATAGTTCTAGAACAGTGGCACTTTTGACAATTGCCTCGAAGTGACTGGATCGATCGTCCGGGTGCATTTGTTCGTAGAGTAAAGCAGAGTTGTTCTGGATTTCCTCCGGCTCTAATTCTTGAATCTCTCGGCATCGAGGACTGATATATTCCATCTTGACTGATCCGTCGGGATGCTGCACGAATATGTAAAGTTCTCCCGGAACAGTGTTCGCTAATTTGTGAAACAGAGCTTCGCTTTTTTGCAGGGCTAATTGTGCTTGTTTGCGATCGCCAATATCAATCCCAAATCCAAACAAGAAATCCAGGTTGCCACCTTCGTCGAGCACCGGTGTGCCGTGCCACTCCACTAACAAAGTCCGATCGTCAGAAGTGAGAATGCGATGTTCGTTAACCGTTTGCTCACTCGCTGTTACGCCCGTAAAAATCGAATGTAATCCGGCTCGATCGCTTGGGGGTACGAATGTAGCTAAGTAATCTTTGCCTGCAACTTCTGTGGCAGTATAGCCCACAGCTTCCAGCATACTGTTATTCGCCAGCAGGATTTTACCCGCAGAGTCGATCGCCACAAAAAAAATCGGAGAATTTTCGATAATCTTTAAGTTAAAGTCTCGCTCTTGACGGATAATTTTTTCAGCTTGCTGGCGCTCCTCAATTTCGAGCTGCAAGCGGGCATTGATCGAGGCTAGCTCGATCGTGCGATCGACTACTTCAATTTCGAGGGTACGGTTGTAGTCAGCCAATATTTGCTCTGCGTGTTTGCGAGCCGTAATATCTGTAAAAACATTAAGAACATAAAGGATATTGTCCGCACCGTCAAACACCGGCAGCGCTCGCACTTCCAAACGAATATTTTTCCCGTCTCGGCGAATTTCCATATCTTCCGCAATCACCTCGAAGCCACTCAACGCCCGCACAAACGGCATTTGCTCAGCCGGGTACAGTTGATTAGTGCCTGTTATATAAGTTTGATAAGCTTCTGCTAGCTCTGCTGCGGTAGCATGGGGCATTTCTCCCCTACCCAATATCTGCTCTCCCGCCGAATTCATGAAAATAACTGCGCCGCCCGGAGTCATCGCCCCGACTCCAACAGGCAAATTTTCTACCAGTTGGGCAAATTTTTCTTCACTTTCTGCCAAAGCTTGAAAAGACTTTTTCAGTTGAGCAGCCATCTCGTTGAAAGACTCGGCTAATTCGCCGACTTCCTCCAGCCTACTGACACTAACAGCGCGATCGAACTCTCTGGCGGCAATATCTTTAGCTGCTTCATTGAGCCGCAGCAGCGGCAGCGTTACCCACCTAGCTGTCAGCACTCCAGCAATTGTCGATAGCAGCAGCGCCACCCAACAAAGTAAAATTGTAGTGCGCGTATTTTTGTTAATTTGCCCCATGAAATCAGATTCGGGAACTGCGATCGCAATCAGCCAGTTCAAACCGTAAACATCAGAAAACGGCAACACTTCCACAAAATATTCCTGCCCATCTCGGCTAAATTTCAGTTGCTGCCGCTGCTTAATCTCGCCAAAGCCCCCGAAGTGTTCGTACAAATATTTAGCTGCGGTGCGAATGATAGGAGTTTGGCTGTCTAAAACATTCACCCGCTGCAGTTGCTGCTTTCGCGACATCTTTCTAAAGGGTGATTCTTGACTCGAACTGGCAACCAGCAAGCCCGATCGTTCGATCGCGAAAATTTGTCCCGTTTTGCTAAGCTTGATGCGATGGAGATATTGCTGAAGATCCGAGAGCGAAAAGTCTACGGCACAAACTCCCAGCAATTTACCATTTCGATCGCGAATTGGTTGGCTAGCAGCAATAAAAACAGTCCCAGGAGTAAAACCCGGATAAATGCTCGTCCAAATCGGTTTGTTAGCTGCGACAGCTTCTTTGTACCAGGGGCGGAGACGGGCATCGTAGGTTCTGGGTTCTGCCTTTAATTTAGCGGTGCGAGTGCCGTTGCCGTCTGTAGCGTAGTATATGTTCTGAAAGTTGGTAGACTTGTTTGCCGCGACAATTTGCAAGTTGTGATCCGTGGGGTTGCGCCAAATGCCGAGATATTCTCCTGATTTTTCCGCACCGAAGGATATCCATTCAATGCTTTTAAAAGATCGCATTTGTTGCCAGAGGAACTTCTCTCCCCGAGGCTGCGGCTTTTCTAAGTGTAAGTTTAATTCACCGCGCTCGATCGCCGAGGCGTTAAGTTGATTTACCCACTGGGTAGGTTCGAGAAAAGAAATCAGCTTTTCTTCAACTCTCTTTCCCGTCTCCGCGATCAATTTCTCGGCGAGCTCTTCGACTGCTTTGTCTCCGTTGCGAAAAGACAGATACCCGACAATCCCAACGGCTGCGACGATTTGCAGCACAAAAGAGGCCACTAGAAGGTGACGCAGGGGGATTTTTATTTGGTGTTGAGAAGTTTTGCTCGCGAATCGGGGCAACGGCATAGGCTGGTGACTAATTGCTCCCTAACACTTTAACTGTTCTAGCCTGTAATTTCACTCACGGGCGATCGAGGTGTTTCCTTGCCCTCAAAACCCCTCCCACACAGACACACATCAGGAGCAACCACGAGACTTATACAATTTTAGATTTTAGATTTTAGATTTTAGATTAAATAATTGGGGATGAATGAGGAAGCTCGTGCTTTGGAGTTTGCCGACAGTTGCATTCTTTTTTTTAAACTGGTATTACGCACTCTTGGCCCAGAATACCTCCGCCATTCTCTTGCTTTGTTCGGTTTCGTAGCTCAACCTAACCTGCTTCTTGCCTGGAACCTCGACCATCGAAACTCAACATTCATCCGTTAAATCCCGTACACTATTGGCTGCCGAACATCCATCCGTTACACCCGGTACACAATCCGTTGCCGAACTTCTCTTTAACAGCTACGCGGAAAATCCCCCGCTTGTCCAAACGGATATAGCGAGGGGCGAGAATAGGTATTCTCGGAAAATATAAAGTAGTGGCAGTGGCTTTTGTCCAGCCATTGCCATCTATAGAAGCCATACTTTTTTAGGCTCACAGAAAGATTTCAGAGCCAACTCTCTGCTTGCAGTCAATGCTTGAAGTCAAACCAACCTGTTCAAGCAAGAAGTCAAAGCAAGTCGTAAAAGCCTAGGATTCTTCTTCTTCTCGATCGATTTGGCGCAGGTGAATGTGCTTGCGTCCCAGAGAGATTTCAAATTCATCTCCTGGCTGGAGTTCCATCTGTTTCGTGTAGGCGGCTCCAATCAGTAAGTTGCCGTTAGATTGAACGCTAATCCGATAGCTGGCAGAGCGTCCGCCGCGTCCATTGCCGTTTTGCTTCCCGTCTAGCTGAATGCCTTCTGCATCAATCAGCGCATTCAGGAATTTCATCATGTTGACCCGTTCTACGCCGTTCTTGGTAACGGTGTAGTAGCCACAGGCTCTAGCTTTTTCTTCCTTGGTAAGGTTCTCTAGGTCTTTGACCTTTTTGATCAGATCTTCGCCTTCAAGGGGTTCGATATTTTTCTTTTTAGCCATTTACTGAGTCCTGAAATATTCAACTGGTGTACGGATTTTTTCTCGGTTGGTTTTTGGTTTGACCAAGAAACTTTAGCTTTATAGCTGGTCGTAAAACCATATTACACCGATCGGCTCAATTGTTAACCACTATTATCTAAATATTTTTAACAACCTGCAGTCTTTCTTGAGGAGTAGCTGCCGCCGGTGCGAGCAATCTCTAAACTCGGTAGCATAAGCTATCAGCTATCAGCTAGCTAAATATTTGCCCCGCTCTTAAAATCCCATGAAGTTAACCACACGCGGACACTACAGTGTCAAAGCATTACTGGATCTAAGTTTGCAACCTCGCTTTGGCCCAACATCGGTGAAATCGATAGCGAAGCGACAGGAGTTACCGGCTCCGTATCTAGAAAAATTGCTGATTGAAATGCGACGAGCCGGTTTAGTCCAATCAGTTCGGGGTGCCCAAGGAGGATATCAATTGGCCCGCCAGCCCGCTCAAATCTCTTTAGGACAAATCTTAGAGGCTGTAGGTGAAACTATTGAACCTTTACCTCGACATTTTCCCGATGCGACGCAAGCAGAGGACTGGGTAACATTCAGTTTGTGGAACCGATTGCACAAAAAACTTGCCGAAGCGCTGTACAGTATTTCCCTCGAAGACTTATACTATGATGTCCGCAGTTGGCAAGCGGCTCTAGGGGAAGAAACTAGCTTTATCATTTAAATGGTAAGTTCATTCATTCGATCGCCAGCAAGCACACATGGACGCAACACTTGTTACTTACTTTGGCGGCTGTCACTGCGGTGCTGTCCGCTTCCGTGTCGCCGTTGACAAACACGAAGCATCTGATTGCAACTGCTCTATCTGTAAAAAGAAGGGATTTTTGCACCTCATTGTGCCACCGGAACGTTTTACCTTGCTCAGTGGCGAAGATGTTTTGACCACCTATACATTTAATACAGGAACTGCTCAACATACTTTCTGCCGAATTTGCGGCATTCACTCGTTCTATCGCCCCCGATCGCATCCCGATCATTTCGATGTCAACGTCCGCTGTCTTGACGACTATGCCATTGAACACTTTCAGATCCTACCCTTTGACGGTGTTAATTGGGAGCAGAACGTACACTTGCTGGGCGACGAAAGTAATCTCAGCCGTTAAAATTGCAGCTCAAAAATCTTGCCTCCGCAATGGTAGCAGTAGTTAAAACCTGCGCTACCATTGCGATCGCTCCTGCTCGGCCGGACTATCAAGTTTGACACAATATATAATGATGCCGGATGAATTTCCTGTTTTGATGTTAGCTGCGGTATTAGATTATTCGATCGGCGATCCTTGGGGTTGGCCGCATCCCGTGCAGGCGATGGGTTGGGCGATCGACCGCTATACTCGACTTGTCTTTAATATATGGAAGAATCCCGCAGGCAAAATGCCTGAAGCCGGGGATAGTCCCGCTGGCGAGCGGCACAAACTGCTGCTACGAGGTGCTGGTACAATACTAGCGATCGGGCTGATTGTAGGCAGTTATACTGTCAGTTGGTCGATCGTCCAAGCTGCTAGTTGGGTGCATCCTCTTTTAGGTATTGCCATACAGACCATTTTGCTGGCAAGCTGTTTTGCAGGTCGCAGTTTGAGGGCGGCAGCAGAAGATGTGCTAGCACCTTTAAATGTTGGAGATTTAGTCAAGGCGCGAGAAAGGTTGAGCCTTTACGTCGGCCGGGATACCGAAAACTTATCCGAGCCAGAAATTTTGCGAGCAGTGTTAGAAACTGTAACAGAGAATGCAGTCGATGGTGTGACAGCACCGCTATTTTATGCCTTACTTGGGTTCGCTCTGCCGCATCTATTATTAAGTGTTACCGCTGCGCCGATCGATCCTAACTCGATGTGGGCGAGTGCGATGGTTTCCCTGGCGATCGCTTACAAAGCAGCCAGCACATTAGATTCTACGATCGGCTACAAAGAAGCGCCCTACACTGATTTAGGATGGTTTAGCGCCAAACTAGAAGACGTGCTGACGTGGATTCCTTGCCGGCTAACAGTGATTACTTTAGCCGTTATCTCTGGCAAACCGATTTACATTTGGCAAATTTGTCAGAGAGATGCTGTTAAAGATGCCAGTCCAAATTCCGGTTGGAGCGAGTGCGTTTACGCCGCCATCTTGGGAGTACAACTAGGAGGTACCAATTCCTATCGCGGAGTTCTCAAACACAAACCGCTGTTAGGCGAGCCGGTTCACCCGATCGCAGCGCCGCTAATTTGCCAAGCATTGCAATTAACTCGGTATTGCTTTCTGATTTGGTTGGGACTATCATTGCTTTTTTATACCTTATTATGTTTGAGCCGCTAACTGATGACCTCACCCGAACAGTCCAGGAGGCATAAATAACCTATTTCTGTCATTGTTCGCGCTCCAAGCATTGCAATCGCAGCATCTGCTTTTCATCCGTTCTGGGTAAGCCCAGCAGAAGACAGATATAAGCCACCGACAGAAGCAAAAAAAGTTTTGACAATCAAGCATCCAGGATACCCGCCACGTGATTCATCCGTCCAGAAATAAAAAACCTGTATCCGATCAACAAGCCCCCCAATTTATCTCGCGCAAGTCAATGCTAAAATCTAAAATCTCAAATCTAAAATCTAAAATCGATTGACCTTTGTTCAAACCCCCAGATTCATCTGTCAAGTCAATCTAAAATCTCAAATCTCAAATCTCAAATTGTTCGATATGCCAACAGCCAACAATTAGCTCGCAGCAACCCATGACTAAAATTATCCAAATTTTATCCCCTGATGAAGTGAGGCGTACTCTCACCCGCGTCGCTTCCCAGATTGTCGAAAAATCAGGGAATCCCTCGGAGTTAGTGCTGTTGGGCATTCATAGTAGAGGAGTGCCTTTAGCTCAAATTTTGGCAGATCAAATTGAAGTCCTCGAACAAGTCAAAGTACCCGTGGGCGCTTTGGATATTACCTTTTACCGAGATGACTTGGATCGAGTTGCGATGCGGACACCGGCTAAAACAGAAATTCCTTTCGATTTGACGGGCAAAACCGTGGTGTTGGTAGATGACGTTATATATAAAGGCAGAACGAGTCGAGCGGCTTTGAATGCGGTAAACGATTACGGGCGGCCGGAGAAAATTTGGTTAGCGGTATTAGTCGATCGTGGCCACCGAGAAGTACCGATTCAGCCGGATTTTACGGGTAAAAAGTTGCCGACTGCAAAGGAAGAACAAGTTAAGGTTTACGTTCAAGATATCGACGGGCGCGACGGAGTGGAGTTAATTAAGGGTTGATATCGTTGACCTTTGCATCAGAATAATAATTTTTGGAGTGCTGTACGATCATCGTCCCCGCGCCGCGCCCGCCATCTCAGAAGCGAGCAGATATAATGTGGAATTGATTAAGGGTTGATCTCGTTGACCTTTGCATCAGAATAATAATTTTCCGAGTCGAATGCGATCTCAGGATCTCGCGATCGACCAAATTTCTAGTTGGCGATCGCACTTGCGACCTCAGAAACCGGGTTTCTTCGTATATTTTTCGTTACTGGTCGCAAATTTTTCGTAGAAACCCGGTTTCTAGCCCCCCATGCGTCCAAGACTTGTATCTGGGAAGACACCTGGTTTTTAGCCAGAGCGCGGAGCGTCATGATTAATGTTAAATCGGCAGTGCAGGAGTTGAACCTGCCTGGGGCGAATTATGAGTTCGCTGCCTAAACCGCTCGGCCAACTGCCGTTAAATCAATTTCTTTGATCTAACTCAAAATGAATTATAACATAATTTCTCAGTCCGTGCTAGAACTAGAGAACAAAAATCAAAATCTTTAGATCTGCTGAGTCCCGATCGCCTGTTAGCCAATCTTAGGCAAGCCGATCGACCGGACAAAGCAGTTTCTAGGACTCGGCATAAACTTATAGGCAATGGCAGTGAATTCGACGGTAGTTCTGACTCTAATTCTGCTCGCTCTCATGTTTGGAGCAGGCGTGACGAGTTCTGTTTGGGGATTTACTATAGGTCGCGAAGCCTTGCAAGGAACGACTCAACCCGATGTTCGTCCCAGCAACAATGCTGGCAGCGGCAAGCAGGGAACTCAGGCTAGCAAAGACCAAGTGAGCATTTTGAAAGAAAAAGACATTCTCACAACCGTCAAAGCACGGGTAGAAGGTCGCGATCCCGAAAAAACGGCCGGGGCAAATACTAAAACAGAGAAGGCAAGCTCTAAACCAGCCGCGGCCAAAAAACCGGCTGCACAAAATGCCAGCGCCAAGTTTCCCCTGAACAGTCGCGACGGGGGAATAACCCTGGAGGTAAGCGCGGCCAGTCAGCGCAACAATTCCATGCTGCTAGACGTGAGCATGAAAAATGAAGGCTCCCAAGCTGTGAGGTTTCTCTACAGTTTCTTGAACGTCACTGACGATCGTGGCCGGGCCCTGAGCGCGACTGCCGAGGATTTGCCCTCGGAACTCCCCCCCAACGGGCAGGTGTTTTACGGTACGGTGAGTATTCCCACAGCTTTGCTAGAAAATGCTAAGGAAGTTTCGCTGACGCTGACAGATTATCCAGGTCAAAAACTTCAGTTGCAAATATCTGGCATTCCAGTGGCGAAGTAAAATAAAAGAAGACCAAACCTGCAGAGGGATTCTCAGGTTTGATCGATAAAGTTTTTTTAGGGAGCATTGTGTCACTTTTAGGGGCGAGAGTGCAGGAGATATCTGATTTACCCGCGATGAGTTTGACAGAGGTGCTGTCGCGGTTGCTGTCAGTGCTGTTGCTGATTGCGATTAATGCTTTTTTTGTGGCGGCTGAGTTTTCGATGGTGACGGTACGCCGATCGCGCATCAATCAGTTAGTGGATGCCGGCGACGTGGCAGCTCAAACGGTGCAATCTTTGCAGCAAAGTATTGAGCGATTGCTTTCGACAATGCAGTTGGGAATCACTCTTTCTAGTTTAGCTCTCGGCTGGATTGGGGAAAGTACGATCGCCGTGCTAGTCCGAATGTCGATCGGCTATTTGCCACTGCCAATTTACATCAAGTCGGCGATCGCCCATTCTTTTAGCATACCAATAGTAACTTTTTTGTTGCTAGCTTACCTGCAAATCGTACTGGGCGAACTCTTTCCCAAATCTGTAGCGTTGCTGCATTCCGAACAGCTAGCCAGAAGTTTAGGGCCTCCGAGTTTATTGATTGCCCGTGTGTTCAAGCCCTTTGTGTCGTTTCTCAATCAATCTACTCGATCGCTTTTGCGGTTGGCGGGCATCGAATACGATCTAAGACATCGGCCGGTTACTCCCGAAGAACTGCAATTAATTATAGCTACTTCCAGCGAATCCAGCGGCTTGGAAGCAGAAAAGCGAGAATTGCTCAACAACGTGTTTGAATTTGGCGAAGTTTGGGTAGAAGAAGTAATGGTGCCGAGGCCTAACATTGTCGCACTTCCCAAGACGGCAACCTTTCAAACTTTGCTCGACGAAATGGCGATTTCTAACCATTCCCGCTATCCCGTGACGGGAGATTCTTTAGACGACATTATCGGCATTATTGGGTTCAAACAACTTGCGAAACCTCTAGCTGAAGGTTTGCTATCTCCCGACACGCCAATTGTAACTTGGATGGGTTCGGTGAGGTTTGTGCCGGAGATGATGCTGCTGGGGGAACTGCTGCCTTTGATGCAGAGTTCGTCGGAAGAAATTGCGATCGTAGTTGATGAATTTGGCGGCATTTCCGGTTTAGTAACACTGAGGGATTTGATCGCGGAAATTATCGGCCGCACTTACCAGTCGCCCGACAATAAAGAAATTGCTTTGCAAGTATTGGACGATCGCACTTATTTAGTGCAAGCGCAGTTAAATTTAGATGATGTGAATCAAATATTGAATTTGGATTTGCCAGTAACTGACGAATATCAGACAATTGGAGGTTTTCTGAGTTATCAGTTGCAAAGAATGCCGGCTGCTGGGGAAGTTTGGCGGGGCGAAAATGTGGAACTTACGGTTGTTTCTGTCTCCGGGCCGCGGTTGGATCAACTTCAAATTCACTTGTTGGAAGGGGCTGCGGGCGATCGAAC
This sequence comes from Microcoleus sp. B6-A1, assembly GCF_036705085.1. NCBI lineage: Bacteria > Bacillati > Cyanobacteriota > Cyanophyceae > Oscillatoriales > Microcoleaceae > Microcoleus > Microcoleus sp. B6-A1. The sequence goes on along the minus strand of NZ_JAUBTU010000123.1, from coordinate 8,050 downwards.
TTTAGATGGAATTGCAGCAGCGGATGAGGAAGTTGTGGGGAAAGGGCGAAAGAATAGCGGGGTGAGTAGTGTGGCCAAATTTTCTAGTTGAGAATATTTTAGCGAATACCTAGATAATCTACTCGCTCGAAGTCGCTGCGTACTAAATCATCTAACGTCGGGCCTTTGGGGCGTAAATTCAACCGATCGCCAGCCTTCACATTTTCGTAATATACGTAGGGAATATAGATATCTTGCTCCTGCATAAAAGCGAAAGTAAAGTTGAAGGCATCGTCAATATCCTCAGCTTTAACCTCACGAAAGTCAGAGAGGAATAGGAGATCCATTTCTGCTTCAAAGTACAGCATCTCTGCAAATGCACCTCTGTCGTAGCAGTTATAACCAATATAACCGCAAGTGTCGCTGCATTTGTAGTAGATGGCGCGAGTGGATAGGAACCAGGAAAGGGTGATAGCATCTCCTTCTCCAAATACAAGGGAACCGGGATGATGATTCAGTTGCTCAACGATTGTCCAAGGGTGTCCTCGGAACTGAAATACAATATAGCTTTCGGCGGTAATTTCGATGGGGCGATCGTATATATCCCGTTCCCAAACATCCGCACGTCTCGCCCTACTGAACTTTTCCGCCACTGACTCAATAGGAGCACGAACGAGAAGTAGATTTTGGTTTCTGTCAATTGTTTCAATACCTCGGCGCTCTTCAATAGACATATCTTTTAACTTGGGAAAAACAATCAATAATTAGTCTACCTCTTTTTCAGACTGTAGCGAATGCCCAGGAAGAACCAGGGTGCTTTATACTTGATTCATCAGGTAAAGTCAATAGACTCGATCCTTTATGCAAGCGAGATGAACAGCAGAAATTAAGAAATGCGATGAAAGCTCAAGAACTTTATCAAAAAGGATTCGACCTCGGTCGCAGAGAACTGTATAAGGAAGCATCTGAAGCTTTTACTCAAGCAATTAATCTCAATCCTGATTTTGTAGAAGCTTATATGGTTCGTGCTCGTATGCGAGCTGTAATTGGAGAAAAACAGGGTGGAGTGGAAGATTTTCAGAAAGCTATAGATATCTACAGGGCTAGAGGACAATCGCAAATGGCTGATCTGCTTTTAGTCCCATTGAATTCGCTGCAAAATGAAATTAGGTTTGAACAGGAAGACCAGGGTCAACCGGAAGTTGAGGATGAGCCGGAAGCTAAATAAGCACTCGGATGATTCCAAACTAACTAAGAATCAATTTTAAAAATTTTAGTCATGCAGGACTTACGCATCAAAACCCAAGAAACCGGGTTTTTGGCAGTTTCTGCCATCTGTAATATATTCTTGCGAAAAAACCCGGTTTCTGACCACCCGCTGCGATGCTTAGAAACCGGGTTTTTTACCGTTTCGGCGGGCGGAAGCGAAGAGACTCGAAAAAACCCGGTTTCTGGGCCGTCGTTCTAAGCGTAAGGCACCGGATCTTTTAACCCCAATTCCTCAAAAGCCGCCAGCCGCAACCGACAAGAATCGCAAACACCGCAGGCATTTTCCCCGCCTGCATAGCAAGACCAAGTTTGCTCCCAAGGCACTCCTAATTTGTTGCCTAATTGAATAATTTCGGTTTTTTTAAGTTCGATCAAAGGTGTTATAATTTTAATAGCTTCTCCTTCTCTTCCCTGCTTTGTTCCTAACCGAAATACTTCCTGCATGGCTTGGATGTAATCGAGGCGACAGTCGGGATAGCCGGAATAATCTAAAGCGTTGACACCGATGTAAATGCGATCGGCTTCTAGAGTTTCGGCGTAGGCGAGGGCAAAGCTGAGAAAGATCGTATTTCTGGCAGGAACGTAGGTAATTGGGATGTTTTGGGACATTTCTGCAAGATTGCGATCGATCGGCAATTCCATCTCATTATCCGTCAAAGCCGAACCGCCCCACAGTGTTAAGTCAAAGTTTACTATCTGATGTGCCTTAACACCCGCTGAAAGTGCGATCGCCCGTGCTGATTCCAACTCCCGCCGATGTCTTTGCTGGTAGTCAAAGGAAATAGCGTAACACTCGCAGCCGTCGGCTTTGGCTTGATACAAAACTGTTGAGGAATCTAGCCCTCCCGACAATAAAATAACTGCTTTCACTTAAAACATCCTCACTCGAATTAGCTTTTATATTTATATCAAATTAGTTGCAATTTGACAATATACCAAGGCTAAATGCTTTTTGAAACCTACATATTACACCATTGTCAAGAACGGGCTCTTCGGCCCGTTCCACAAAACTCAATTAACTGGTTCCCGGCTCTGCCTAGTAACGAGTAGAAAGAAAATTCATCTTTTGTGGAACAGGCCGGAGAGCCTGTTCTTGATATTCGTACAAAATGTCAGATTTCAGTTGCTAATAAATCATCGAGTTCGCGGTAATCGGGCAAAGTTGTATCAATTTTAATGCCCTGCCGTAAAACAGTGCGATCGCCCTGCGCTCTAGATAACAATTCGCTGAAATTCCGCGCCTTAAACAAAATCAAATCTGCTGGTAAACCCACTGCAATTCGTCCTAAATTCGGCAATCCCATTAAATCGGCTGGAGTCTTTGTCACTGCACAGGGCCAGTCTCCATAGGGCCTATCTAAATGAGCGATGCGGACTGCCATATTAAAGACTTCCAAAACATCATGATCGCCAAATCCGTAAAACGGATCGCGACAATTGTCGCTAGCAACTGCAACGGGAATTCCTGCTGCTTTGAGTTCGTGCAGCAGTGTCACTCCCCGCCAGCGCGGTGTATGCTGAGATTCTCGGTCTTGCAGGTAAAGGTTGCACATCGGCAAGCTGACAATGCCGATATTTGCTTGCTTGACTAATGCGATAGTTTCTGTTACTAAATCTGACGGTTGTACGGCTAAACTACAGCAGTGTCCGCAGATAATTTGACCGGAAAATTGATGGCGGATGGCGGTTTTTGCGACTTCCCGCAGTGTTACTGATTCTGGATCGTCGTTTTCGTCGGTGTGGAAGTCGAGGTTTAAATTTCGTTCTTTGGCTAAGGCAAAAACTCGATCGAGTTGTTTGTCTAAGTCGGGATTCATATAGGCGAAGCCGCCGAGAATGCCGCCGGTTTGGGCCATGCGATCGGCTAATTTTTCGCCGGCTGGTGTCAGGAAATAGTCGAGGGAAACCAGGGAAACTGCTTGCAAGATCAGCCGATCGCCCCATTCGGCTTGCAGCGCTTCAAATACTCCCAAACTAACGGTTCCCTGTTCGCCCGCGCTGTCAATGTGAGTGCGGATAGCCTTGGTTCCGTGGGCGTAGCTGCACTTGAGGCCGAACTCCATTCGCCGGTAAACATCCTCTGCATTCCAGTTTTTTTGGGCATCAGCGCCTACCGCTTCGATCGCGCTGGCAAAAGTTCCATCGGGATTGGGCGATCGTTCCCAAATGTGGCCTTTGTCTAAATGGGTGTGCATATCCACAAAACAAGGCCAAACTAAGCCGCCCTGCAAATCTATAACTGGGATATCTCCAGAGGAGGAGACAGGTTTTGTACCTGCTGGGATAATTTGGGCGATCGCCCCTGCCGCAATTTCCAAATCCACCAAACAAAAATTGTTCTCACTCCCCGTTGTCGCCACAGTAGAAGCTGACGAGGCGATCGATTTCATCTCTAGAAGAGAGGCGGGTACGCGACCATTTTTGAGCAAATAATTAGATGTACTTGGCAACATTAATTTTGTGAGTTAGTATGTATTTTCTTGATAATTCAGCACTACCAGTTGTAACTATAGCAACCCTTGCAGGAATTGTGAACATCTCTCTTTTCCTCTTTCTATATTTTATAGAGGCTCTGCGTCCTCTGCGCCCTCTGTGGTTAGTTCAAAAAAATCTCATGCACAAATGAAATAGAATCGCTAAAGAAACTTGAATTAAATATGTAGCTTTGTTGTTGGTAGTGCAGCCCCGATCGCTGAAGCACAAATATAAAATTTTTATATTTTTGAAGAAACCGCGCAAGTCAGCTTCACGAGTTTTGCTATGCCGGATACTTCCAGAGCCTGAATCCTTTTGCTATCATAAATCACTGCTTCAAATTGCAATTTCACTTTCAATTAACAGCAGCCTCCCTAGCAATAGCCCAAAAAAACTGTGTCAAAACCCAAGCATATAGTTTTAACATCCCATCCCGACAGATCCGGCACAAAACCTCATCCCATTTACTGGGGAGAAATCGATCCCCTGAAACGGGGGCCTGTGATTGGTAGCCTCACCAAATCGTCTCACCGGAATGCGATCGGCACTCATTCGGGTTCCTACTCTGTTTATCGCGCGCTAGCAGTTGCGAACGGCGCACTCCAAGCAGATCACCGCCCCGATTTTACCAACACCTCTCCGGCCGCACACATCGGGCCGCACCCGAGTTGGGGCGATCGCAATTTGATTGTTTCTCTCGATCCGTTTGGGGGTTTGGTTAGCGAAGTTTATACTTCATTTCTCCAGCAGGGATATGATATTCGCCCGACAATTGCTGTCACTAAAGCTCACATTAATATGCCAGAATTGCAAGATGCCATCGCTAAGGGGCGGGTGCAAATTGATGGCAAAATTGTCAAAGCAGGCGGTAATTTAGCAGTCACTAAAATTGCGATCGATCCAGTGTGGTATTTGCCGGGAATTGCTAGGCGAATCGGCGCCCAAGAAAGCGTTCTCCGCCGTGTCCTGTTCGAGCAAACAGGCGGAATGTTCTCGGATTTAGTGACGCGGCCGGACTTACAGGTTTTCTTGCCACCAATTGGCGGAACTACGGTTTATATTATTGGCGATGTCGCGAATATTTCTGACCCGGATAAGCAGTTGGCGGTACGGGTACACGATGAATGCAACGGTTCTGATGTCTTCAGTTCCGATATCTGCACTTGTCGCCCTTATTTGGTACACGGGATGGAAATTTGCATCCAAACGGCACAAGCCGGCGGTTCTGGGGTAATTGTTTACTTCCGCAAGGAAGGGAGAGCTTTGGGGGAAGTGACTAAGTTTTTGGTGTACAATGCCAGAAAACGGCAGGAAGGTGGCGATCGCGCTGATGCCTATTTTACGCGCACTGAATGTGTGGCGGGAGTTCAAGATATGCGGTTTCAAGAACTAATGCCAGACGTGCTGCACTGGTTGGGGATCTCTCGCATTGACAGTTTAGTTTCTATGAGCGATATGAAATACAATGCGATTATCAATTCTGGCATTCAGGTGGTCGATCGCATCCCCATTCCTGAAGATTGGATTCCCGCAGACGCACAAGTCGAAATCGTCGCCAAAAAAGCCGCCGGCTACTACACGCCTGACCCTGTGCCAGATGCTACAATTCTTGCAGGAGCGATCGGACGCGATTTAGGAGATTAAGAGGGCAAAGACGCGACCGATGGGACGCGAACAATCGCGTCTTTGCTAAATGAAATTTATTGCTGGTTTTTGATCAGTCAGGGTAGGTTATGGCTAATTTGCGTTCTAGTGTGATCGTAAAAACAGATATTTGCGGATATACCGCCAGAGTTAAAAAATTATCTCAGTCGGACTTGAGTAGTTTGTTAAACGAGCATAAAACTTTTGTTTCAGATATTAGCGCCAGAAATGAAGGCAGCGTGATTAAAGGGGAAGGTGATTCATTTTGGATAATTTTTCCTAGCGTCACAGCAGCGGCTGTAGCCGCCATAGAAATGCAGCAAGAATTGAGAGCGCAACAATCTAGCAAGGCGAACGACGAACGATTGGCTATTCGTGTGTCTATTACATTAGGAGATGTCTTGCATCAAGATAAAGATATCTTTGGCGATACGGTGAATTTAACAGCGCGCATAGAATCAGTAACTCCGCCTGATGAAATATATTTGTCCCAAGCAGCATGGCTGTCGCTCAACAAAGCAGAAGTGCAAACGTCTTTTGTCAACGAGTTTTCTTTGAAAGGGATGAGCGAACCTGAAAAAGTATACAAAGTTGACCAAAGTTACAAAACGCGAATCATCAAGAATCAAGCAATAATTAAAGCAGATTTGAGAGGGTTTATAGCTTATCAAGAATCTAATTCTATCAAAGATGTGGAATATTTGCTCACCAACTTTGATACTTTTGAAAAAACAATTTGCGAAGAATACGGCGGCACAATTCGGAGTATTGTTGGGGATTCGCATTTGTTGACTTTCCCGGAAGCTCACTCAGCCTTAGCAGCAATGGAAAGTCTGTGCGAGAATTGGAAACTTTTTATTGACGCCAATCAAATACCTTGTGGCTTGTCGGTGGGAGTTGCTAAGGGAAATTTATATATATTTAGGTCTTGCACTTACGGAAAAGATATTCACATAGCCGACAGGCTGGAAGATTTAAGTAAAATAGTATGTCCGGGTAGAGAAAGAAATTCGGTCATAGTTTCCGATCAAATAAAACGCGAAGTCAGCGGGTCGAAGTGGGAATATAAGCTGATCAAGATCGATAAAAATGCGATTTTAGATAATCTTTTAGATTACAGTCAGTTTGACTTTTTTCAAGAAAACGATGTTTACCGCTGTTTGGTTGTATGAAGTTGCACAATATTGAACTTGAGACTGTAGAATATCTGAGAACCCCGGCTGCTATTCGCCAAAAGTGCGATCGGCTTTTTGATTTAGCCAGCCAGGACAAACTTCGCTACTTCCGCGTCGATTTATCCCAACTCGACAAAGCAGCAAATTATGTAATTGACACAACGCGCCAACAGTATCCCGATTTTAACATTCCCTTTCACAGTCGCTGGCGACATTTTGAAGCTGGCAACTTGTCGCGACTCGCCGAATTGAATGCAGCAATAGCCGAATTTGCACTCATAGAGCAAGCTAAGATCAAATTTGATTTAGCAATTGTCAGCGTTTTGCTCGATGCCGGTGCTGGTGCAGATTGGCAGTATTGTGAACAAGAAACCGGGCAGGTTTACCGCCGTTCTGAAGGGTTAGCAATAGCCAGCTTGCGGATGTTTTGTCAAGGTGTTTTTTCCAGCAATCCCGATTTTCCTTGGCAAGCTGATTCTCGCGGACTTTCTCAATTAAAACTAGAAACCTTAGCTGCTGGATTTCAGGTAAGTCGAGACAATCCGCTAGTTGGTTTAACAGGAAGATTAGAATTATTGCAGCGCTTGGGAAATGCGATTTGCCAGCATCCATTATTATTTGGTAGCGAAAACCCGCGTCCCGGCAATTTGGCAAAATACTTGCTCGACAGTGGGGTTTCGGGAGGCAAAACTGTGAAGGCTGCGGTCGTATTGAGCGCTGTTTTGACAGGTTTTGGGGAAATTTGGCCGGGAAGATATGCAATTGGTGGTGTTAATTTAGGCGATGTTTGGCGGCATCCGGCTTTAACAGGAGAAAATCTGGGAGATGAATTGGTGCCGTTTCACAAACTGTCGCAGTGGTTGACTTATTCGCTGTTGGAACCGCTGCAAGAACTTGGTTTAGAAGTCGCCGGATTGGATGAGTTAACGGGATTGCCGGAGTACCGCAACGGCGGTTTGTGTTTGGATATCGGGCTGCTGCGGGCAAAAGATTCGGCTATTTTTGAGCAGAGTTACTTGCCTGGTTCGGAAGTTATAGTGGAATGGCGATCGCTCACTGTCAATCTTTTAGATAAAATTGCCGCAGCTATTCGAGAAAAGCTGCATTTGAGTGCGGATCAATTGCCGCTGGTGAAGATTTTGCAAGGAGGAACTTGGGCGGCGGGGCGGAAAATTGCGGGCGAATTGAGGCCCGGTGGAGTGCCGCCAATTCAGATTGAAAGTGACGGGACTGTGTTTTAGAAGGAAGAAGGAAGAGGGAAGAAGGAAGAAGGAAGAGGGAAGAAGGAAGTTCGGCAACGGATTCTATAACGGATGTAACGGATGTAACTCATAGGTTGCACCATTCTCAATTAGCTTTTTATGAACAGGCAAGATGCCTGTTCCACAAAATATAAATTTTCTTGTGGAACAGGCATCTTGCCTGTTGCTGACGGATGTAACGGATGTAACTCATAGGTTGCACCATTCTCAATTAGCTTTTTATGAACAGGCAAGATGCCTGTTCCA
>NZ_JAUBTU010000122.1:0-19261 GCF_036705085.1 Microcoleus sp. B6-A1 | reverse complement strand
CTCATTATTATCTCCGATGATTCACTTTTACTTCCTCAATCCGCGTATGTGCCAGTTGGGGGTGCGGAATGTGGGGTGAAACCTGCATCCGTAAAGAAAAGTCAAACTAAATCTAGAAAACTGGATGTTGTCTGAATCTTAACTCTGGTGGAAATTCGTTGATATCGGTATGGTCTTTAACCTTGACCGAGTAATTCGTCATTGCAACACCATCAATGTAGGGAGAACTATCGATCGGATTTGAGCCAAGCTGTTTAACACTGACTGGAACCCCAGCTAGTTCACATTGTTGAACGATCGAGCGCAACCAATCCAGATGACAGGGACGGGCATCGCTGCGTTTTTGGGCTGATTCTCCGCCACAAATAACCCAATTTACCATCGGTTTTCCAATTCGATGATCGCCTCGAAACTCGCAGGTCTGGCAGCCGACACAAATACCGAGATATTTTCGCAAATCGACCCGTTCTAATAATGGTTCACAGCTAATGAACCGGATGTGGGCTGCTGTATTTCTTACATCAAGGATGCGATCGGCTACTTCCTGGTTTTCGACACTGGTTCCAATCCAAAGATTCTTGAGCGGAAATTGCAGATTATCAAAGTATTCTCGAAGAAGTGGCAGCGGCCGCCATAGTCGTTTGGGAATTTTGTCTTCCTTCCAAAAATGTTTTGCTGCTTCGTAGAGACAATCGCTAGTGAGATTTTTGATGTAGTGCTTTATCGCTTTCGGTCGCTTGCTTAATATTTGAAATTGATGTTCGCTTGCGATCGACATTACTGCAAAAATTTGGTCAAGCTCATCTCGTTTGACATTATGATGTCCGGGGTCACTCATTGAAGGGAAAACTAGCTGAGGATTTTTCCATCCAAATGGTTTGAGTAATGCAGACGGAACAAAGACGATTGTACCGTCCCATTTAGCAGCTTCTTGATATTGGGGGAATTGTTGCAGTCTCGCTGATTGAGCCAGCATTTTTGCATAACATCTGTCGCAACCAGGACTAATTTGTTCGCAACCAACGATTGGATTCCACGTCTCATTCGTCCAGGAAATCTTAGTAGGCATAATTTTCTCCTTGATTAGTTGGTTTGACTGAATTAAAAAAAGCTGGGGATTTCTCCCCAACTTTCAGAATTATTTACCTTTGAGCTGCTTAGTCTCTGTTACTGGAACAGCAATGTCTGCAACTGGAGCTGTTGCACCGCCCAAACACATCTGCTGATTTTCAACTAAGCGAGGGTCGCTACAGTAATCAATCCCGGATTGTTTCATCTCATAAATCTGACGGACAACTTTCAGAGCTGCCTCGTCGAGAGCGCAGGAAGGAGGACGTAGGGTGGTTGCCACATAGTAAAATGGCCCATGTTTTCCCTCTGTGAGGGTCAATTGGAATCGGAAAATATTGGAGAAATAAGCTTCCGAAGCTTTGCTCCTCGCATATTCGTTGTGGTCGCCCTGCATCCCCTCCTCAACCCAGGAATTGAAAGCCGATCGACTGAACACTTCTATCAAACCCTTCATCCTGTCCTGAGACTGGCGATGAATCAAGAAAGTTGAGAGTTCACTGCATTTCTCATGGAAGAAGGTTTTCATCTCACCTGCGACTGGGATACCCCAGACTTCGGTAAATTGCTCATTGATGTAATGAGGTTCAAATGTCAGCGTTTTGCTATCGATCGCACACACCGCCATTTCTACAAAGTCGCCACGGGTTAAACCCGCTTTTTCTGCTTTACTGACATTCATGCCTTTGGTATCGCCTGTTACAAAAAAACCGAAATCTTTACCGCAAGATGCGCGATATCGGCTAGCGATACCAGGAATTCTGAATGCAAATCCGTTCATCATTATTACGTTCATGATTTTAGTCCTGAGTAAGTGTTTGAGATGAGTTTCTGTTTCTGTTTTTGTTTTTGTTTCTGTTTTTACCAATGGTAAAAAAGAATCAAAACCTTAAAGCGAAGCACTACGATCGCTTTGAATCTATCTATTAACTTTACCGCAGTTTCCCATTGCTTTCCCATTGCTTTCAACACTGGCAAAGCAATGGGAAACTGTCAAGTTAAATGACTATTTGGTTCAATCTTTCATCTTGGCAGAAATCTATTGCAGAGTGGAGGATATCCTCAGCAGCTTCTAAAGCATACTTTTCGTTAACATTGACAGGATTGCGAGGAAAAGCGTTTACCATGAAGCCTTTCCCTACATCAGTCTTAAATGGAACAAAACCTAATTCATAAATGTTGCCAGGTTCGTAGCTTGCGGGCGCGGAGCGCATCGGTAGGAAATCACGCTTTACTGTGACGAAAGTTGAAAGCGTTCCCCCAGAATCATTAAGGACAAATCCCCATATTTCTGTTATTGGCAATCGAGCAAGTACCGAATCGATCGTCAAAGTTAGATGATTTATCTTTATGATTGCCATATTCAGCGAAGGAAATTCTTGACCTTCTAAAACAAAGTAACCTTTGACTCGATTTTCTTTGTAGCGGACAAATGGCTCTACCTGGAAACTGGATTCATTGATTCTGATTATTGTCATTGTACAAATACCTTAGAATTGAATTTTCGTCGAATCAATAACCTAAAGCGAAGCATTTTAATGAATACTATCGCTTTAGGTTTATTTTAGCGTTTTAGGTAGTGAACATAAACCGCTAACCCTGGCACTTTATGCTCCGTTTTCTTAATGGCGATCGCCCTTTGTTTCCGTAACGTTTCTAAGTACACAGAAGTGAGAAACGCTTCATGTTTTGCTTCTGCTTCTGTCAGCATTTCTTGCAAATCATTAATGTAAGCTTGGCTAGTTTTGATGGCGGTTGCGTTCGATCGACACAGTTTCTCGTATTCGCGATTGATGTCTTCATCCAATCGGGTAACGCTAAGGTTTTTGTCATCGTACCGAGTTCGGAGCTGGACAACGATTTTGGCATTGTTATCGTTATAGACAACGTTTTTGCGAGAGTTTTCAGATTCCATAATCTCGAAAGCTTCGATAATCGCATCAGGTTCGATCGCATCTGATTCAACTTTTAATCTTTCAATTTGATTGCGAATTTCAGCAATCCGTTTCAAATGTGGTGTGGGAATCTGGGGAATATCCATGTTACAATTTTGTCGGTAAATACGGTGGATTCCGTGGACATAGAAACAGAATTGTGGTCTGTTTCTACTGTTTCTATGTCAACGGATTTTTTAACTGTTCTTGGCTACCAGTGACTACCAATCCAGTGCTGCTACGGCTGCTTGTTCAGGAGTGCCCTCAAAAGCATCTTCAAGTTGGGATAGTTGATGGTAAGTAGCAACTAATTCAGTAGCAGCTAACTCAGCATTATATTGAGCACCTTGTTCTTCACAAATAGGTTCCCTGTCGTACTCTTCCTCTGGAAAGAAGGAACCATCAAGCTCAGGTAAATGACGCTCAAAATGTTTAAAATCCCGATGGATAAACCATTCGGGCTGGAGTTCGATCGACTCAAGATGATTCTCAATCCATTTGAGGAAAGCAAACTTAACTTGCTCAGCCGTGAATGGTGCGGAATGTTGGCAATCAAGTGCTTGGAGTCGATCGACAATTTCATCCAGATTAATCAGTTTGCCGATCGCTTCTTCAAGAAGTCTGTCCGAAGCTTTCCAGGGAATCTGTGCATTGAACTCTACAGTTCTCGTATCTGGAATGTCGATGTGTGGTAAACTTGATGTGGAAGAAGTGGAAGATGGTAGAATCGACATAGTTGTTACTTCGATAAAGAATCAGTACCCCAAAGCGAAGCATTCACGAGGGGTACTTTTTGTGGGAATTTCTTCACTTGTTCAGAGTGAAGGTAAATTAATTCGGAAAACCGTAGCTTCAGCTTCAACGACGTTGTAAATATCGTTGCTCATGTGTTCAATTTTGGCTTTAAACCAACGCACAAACGCTAATTTAACATCGGAATCGTTGTCCACCTGACAGTCACAGATGCAGCGAAATTTAAGCGTTTCTACGATCGCATCAATATTGACTATCTTTTCAATTAGTAAAAGATAGTCGATGTCTTCTTCTGACCAAGTTTGCGGTGTCCTTGCTGAGTGGTTTTGCATTTAGAGACATAAACAAAAACAGAACACTCCCTTACAGCGAAGCATTATTTTGTTTTGTTTCTGTTGCTTATGTTGTGGCTGTAGGAGCTAGAGAAAAGCTTAAGAAGTCAGCTTATTCTCTAGCTAAAAAAGTAAAGATTACCACTCAATACGGCTTATCTGTGCCTCGGACATAAATCGACCGTCGCTAAACTCGTAAATCCAGCCAGTGGGAATTACGGGAGCTTCGTCTGGTATATAATGTCTAGAAATGATGTAGCCGTTGATGCTGTATTCTGGGAGTGGGATTGACCATTCGGCTCCAGTATTCCACTCAAGGGAGCGGTAATCTTGGATTTCAGTTTTTTCAATCAACATAAACAATTCTCGGTAAAGTAAACAACACTTCCTCATTGCGAAGCACCTTTACGAGAGACTTTGCTATTCAAATTCCCAGTAACAATAATGCTACCGGGAACAATGTTAATTCTGAATTTCTGTTACTGGGATTGAACCTGAGATTGAGCCTGAGCCAAAGAGTTTAACAGGTAAAGTAAACTGCCAGCACCAACCGCTGTGTAGGTAGTTGGAGTCAGATCGGACGATCGTTTGATGAGATAAATTCCGTCAGAAATTCGTTCGCAAGTTTCGATGTCGCCACGTTCAATGGCAGCATCGGCTAGCTTTTTGATTCGACCGTGGATGTGTTGGGTGATTTTCTTTTTTGATTTCATGTCGCTAAAAAAGGTTTAGTTGTTGATAGGCGGGTTCAATGATTACGAACTCGGATTTAGCTGGGATGTACTGATAAATGAGGAGATTGCGATCGCGTGCCATCTTGAAAGTTGTGGCAGTTCCGCCCCCAACGCCGTGAGGATCGCCGGAGAAAACTGCTAGGCAAATATCCGATCGTTTTACCATCCACTGATTGCGAGCTTGCATAACACCAGGGCTGTACTCGTCATAAAAGCATACTCGTTTAGTTGCCTGATCCAAAAGTTTCTTGTAATGGCTTTGTTGATGCGGTTTCCATAGCTTATGCTGATCAGCGCAAGGAATCACGGCTGTCCATTCGAGTTTACGCCGGACTAAAATCTCTGCTGCAATTTGGTCAGTGCCGAGTGCCATTCCACACAAGAATTTAGTCACACCTTGATTGATTGCCATTGTGATAAGTTTATCGATCGGAATGTTGTAATCAAACCAGCGATGACCCGTAATCATTGCTGTGTTGTACTCTTTTTCGTCAAATGGTTCAGAGAATTTGTACTGAATTTCACGATTCAGAGTTCGATTGACTCGCTGAAGTAACGCTGGAATTTTGCTTGCTGCCATGAGTTGTTACCTTGAAAAAGAATCAACAACTCACAGCGAAGCATTACTTTAGTTTATCTGAAACTATCCAATTAATACACTTAACAACGACATCACCATGACAATCTAATGGCTTGCAGTAACAAATAAGTTTGATTGTTTCTCCATTGTTAACTCTATGGGCGATCGAAAATAATTCCTTGTAAGTGTCATTGGGATTATTGTGACCCATCACTATTCTCTTCCATAGCCATTTTCTGTAAAGTGCTATTACTTCGGCTCGATTTCCGTCTACACCAATTTTGTAAGGATTAGCTAAAGGACTTGATTCTAGTCCGAGAGATTTATTGGCTCTACCAATATAGATTTTATTTTCACCAACAAAACCATGTTGTTTACCGTTCACTACTTCAATCATAAAAACCTCAAATTAGATAAAAAAGCTAATAGAATTGCTGAAGTTATCAGCAGTTCTATTAGCAGTGGCTAGTACACTTGGCGGAAGGTGAGGTTGAGTCTGCCGTGGTTTTTCAGCAAGTTAGAAGTTCCTGGGAGTATCTTCTTTACTGCGTGAAAAGCTAGTCGGCTTTTGCCATGCAGGATCAGTGCGTCGCCCGCTCGGAGGATCAGCTCCGTTGTTGGATCTTTCCTGTTGTTGCCACCGATGCTGAAGATGCAGTCGTCACCAAGCGAGATCGAAATTATGCAGGGCTTGAGGTTGTGCTCTGTGTTGTCTTGGTGCAAGCCTAGTCTGCTTTTGGTGCTGGCAGCGTAGAAGTTGATCAGGCAGGTTTCGGGCTGGTAGTCAGGCTCGTCTACTAGGATGGCTAGTTTTCGAGCAATCTCGGTTAATTCAGCAGGCATTGCAGCAAAGGGCTTGTTGCTTTCAGGGTTTAGCTTAGAGTAGCGATAGCCTTTGCGATCCGAGATCCAGCCTACTTGTCCGCAGCTAGTTTGGCTGCAATTGTAGCGAGCGCCGTTGGGCATTGTAGGAGTAGTCATCCCACCGTTAATGGCGGCTATGTTTCGAGCAAGTTCAAGGAGTTCTTCCTGTTGGGCGATCGTGAAGTAGTTCTGGAGATGCAGCATTAGTATGAAAAGAATTAGGTCGGCTCTCTATCGCGAAGCGCACCTCACCAATAACTTCCTGGTGCTTTCTGTGTTTACGAAAAGAGTTGGCGGCTTTAAAAAAAAATCCCTAGCTGATGCTAGAGATTTTCTTTTACTTTATTTGCAATCCTTATCAGTTCGGATTACTACTTCGCCAAGATTGCCAGCAGTTCCGCCTCTAACTAAGCAAAATCGCTTTCTAGTCCAGGGGTGGCTAAAGGTTATAGTTCCATGCTGGCCGTAGCTACCACCAATTCCGCTGTTAGTTTCGCTACTCCAGCTAATCAAGGTTGCTCGATCGCTACCAGCTTTACCTGCTACTTTCGCATCAATGCCTCTAAAGGTTGATTTGATGTTTATACCGCTGGGTAGTAGAATTTTAGCTCCGCAAATTCCACTTAAGCATTCAGAAATTGCTGGTTTTTCACCTGTATAGATGGCTACGCTTCGCACTTCACCATAGTTGATGATTGCATCGTATCTGCTTTGCTTAGCTGTTTGTACTAATTGCATATGGGCTGCTGTTACTTTTGCATACCCAATCAATGCTGTTCCACCCAAAAGTGAAATTGCTGCTAATTCACCAGCAATTACGATCGATACCAAAGTTTCAGTTAAATTAGCCATGAGAGATACCTAGATAAGGGTTAATGAGTTGCAAATTTACAACTCATTCTCTTATCGCGAAGCGCCCTCACCAACAAACTTCAATTGCTCTTTCTCTTAATTCCAAAGCCCCAATATCCCTGACAGATACTGAGGCTTTTCTTTGCTATCGATCGGTATCGCTAGAACTAAAATTCATCAGTTCTATTGTTGTATTCTTTCTTGTTGACATAATACTCCGATCGAATTTGCAACAATTCTTCAGGGGAATATCCAAAATGTTTGATGAATTCCAGGATTTCTGGCAGTAGCATTGAATGGATTTTGTACTCTAGCCATTCAACTTTGAAAAGCTCGTACAAATCTAAGCCTTTGAGATCAGTATCATTTTCAGCCTTGAACTGTGACCAAGCTAATATCCGAAAAGCATCTCGCAAGTTAGCTGCTTCTTTCTCTGATTTGGTCAAGATATTGATAGCCATGATAAACCTCTAGGTAAAGTACACAAAATCTAACTCAATCCCTAATAGCGAAGCCATACAAAACGGTTAACTTTTTGGTTGCTTCTTCCTTTAGTAAATTTTATCATTTGATCGGGAAATCAATGCTCGATCGATTGATAAATTGATGACAAATTGATGATAGAAAGTACAAACTCTCTATCATCAATTTAAGCTAAGTCACGCTAGAACGGTTCACTATCGTAGTCTGGTTCCGAAAAAGTATTATTGATATTAGCATTGGCATTACCAACATTGCTATTACCATTTGATGTTCTATTAGATTTGGTAGTTTTCTTGGCATAGTAACTCGATCGAATACCCAGCAATTCTGCCTCGGAAAACTCTAGATTTTTGGCAAAAGCGAGAAGATCCTCATAACCTTTATCATGAATATCTTCGGCTTGCCATTCCTTGTCAAAGACAGCATAACCACCATATTCGAGATTCTTGAGTGCTTCTTTGTTAGTAGCTTTGTATTCTTCCCAGGCAAGAATACGAAGGGCATCAATCAACAAACTACGCTTTTTGGCAGTTTTGGAAAGAAAAGTAATAGCCATGATGAAATTCCTTTGGTGTAATGGATTGTAGAAAAGATAGAAATCTACCTCAATTCCCTATCGCGAAGCGCCTCACAGATAGCTTTCTGGGTAAATTTCCTATCAAATTGAGTTTGAGGAGAGAAGAAAGGCTGCATACAAGAATTATGTCTCGTATGCAGCCTTTCTCTACCAATCGTAGCTTGCGGGCGCGTAGCGCATCGGTTCTACCATTTGCGATTGGTAGCCTTTCTTCTGGTTCAAAGTCCAGAGTACCAAGGAGAAGCGCTCTGGGGTCAATATTCGCGGTACTGAGTGGCTAAGCTTGCAGTTAAATTCGCAGATATCGCCATCGCTTAGCTTATGAAGTTTGCCATCGATCGCAAATTCAGCTTCACCAAGGTTTATGCTTACTGCTTTGGGCATTGCGTAGCCGTGATCTTTGTGAGGTCGGATTAAGCCGCTGCTGCCTCCTCTCAAAGAGCCGTGGTAGGTGAGTAAGCCTATGTTGCTGCCGGGGTAGATTCGTTGGCAGAAGTTATAGAGTCGATCGTCAAAGTAAGCTGCTTTTACTTTGCCGTTGCCTAGATGTACTTCGTTGAAAAGCCAAAGCTCTAATCGCCGAGTGGTCAGCGTCGAGTGGCTAGTCTTCATTAAAGAAATTAAACTCCGGCAGTAATCCCGAAAAAGTTCAAGGTTCGGAATCTGTTTCTTTAGTTGTCTCATGGGGTTTGCCTCAAAAGTAAAGAACTGAGCATTCGCTCATTTCCCTATCGCAAAGCGCCCCTCACCGATAACTCCCGCTCTGGTTCTATTTCGATCGAATGAAACTGATGATGGAAAGATAAACTCTCCATCATCAATCAAGGTCAATGGTTAATTCTCAAGAAACATGGATGATGGATAAGGTTGTGCGATGCCGTAGTAACATTCTCTGATAGTCAACAGTTGTTCAATCGAGAAACCTCTTTCGGCTGCAAGTTCTGTGAGTTGAGCAAGATCCATCGATCGAATCTTACTCCGCATCCATCTTGTGTTAAACTTGGTGTAACGCTGGTCTAAATCTCCTCGGAGTCGGAGACTACTTTCAAAGACTTCCCACGCGAGCACACGGAAGGCATCACGCAAGCGTAAAGTTTCCTGATCAGTTTCAGTTTGAATCATTTTTTGAAGAGATGTTGTAGAAGCCGTTTGAGTTGCTCAGGAGTAGTGATGGATGCCCGTACTGCATAAGGGAATAAGATATCAGACTCAGTTTCAATTTCTAAGCCTTTTAGACTGGACGGTAAGAAAGATACCTGAATAGAATTGGAACGAGGGCAGAGAACCAATTGATATCTCTTGTCCCCTTTGAGCTTGTAACCGATGTAGTCTTTCTTGTTGAATGCTATCAAAGGAGTATTGTTCAGTAGCCAGTCCTGGGCGATCGACAGTAAATTATCGCCACCTTCCATTATCTGAATGTTGGAGGAAATCAGTGTGGGTACACCATCTTTTACTTCAAATCTTTGCACCAAATCGTAAATTATTTTAGGCATCGTATCTCTCGCTAGATTATGGGAATTACAAAGTTCTCTCTACTGTAGTTTGCAGCAGAGAGAACTTAATGGAATTGCTACATTTTCTTGAGTTTTACAACGTCAGCAACAAACTCAGGAGTCAGCCCACGAATTTTGATTTCTAGTAGAAAACCCTGAATTCGTTTGGATTTGCGAGCTTCACTTTCTTTGGCATAAGTGTAACCGCCTACTTGAGAAACAATTCCTTTGACTTTTTCGCCATCAGCTTTCGATCGAACGCCAATGTAGGTAATGAACGAATCAAACCCAGAACTGGCATCGGGCATCTCTTGCCAATTGAACTGATTATTCGTTGTGCCGACAATGGTGATTCGATCGCTCAATTTTACTACAACGTAACTCCCGTGCGGTGATGTTTCCAATACTTCACCTTCAATGCCTGCGAAATTGACCTTTTCCATGATTCAGTTTCTCACTAAATAAATAACTCAACACTTCAAAGCGAAGCAAAACATTAACAACCTTAGAAACAGTTTCTTGATTTTGTTTTCTTGATTGCTAGTGTTTCTGATTCTCTGTATGTTGTAGTAGCAGAAACAGGGAATAGAACAAACGACTTGAAACGGGCTTGATGTTGAATCCTGTGCTGATTACCGATCCAATTAAACACCTTTTTGATATACTTAATCCGCAGATGTTGAAGATTGATGGAACCTTGCGAATATTCTTGCCACAATCCTTGCTGTTGAAGGTGCAGACACAAATAGAAAGCGTAATCTGGTAAAACTAAAACTGGACATTTGATGCCTGTGAGATAAGGCTGAAATTCCTTAACTGGTTCCCCTAACTTATGTGTGCTACCTTTATTTATCAGCCAGAAATCCGCTTCGGGGAAATTGTTTTTCACAATCCAGTCAAACAGTGATACGTTTTCCATTTCGTTTTGGGAATAACATCACTTCCCCAAAACGAAGTATTTTTATCTGTCTTTCTTCAATTTAACTCTCACATCTATAGCCTATGGGTACCTATATGTACCTGTACATAACGCACATGAGCATCACATAAGAAAAGCCAGAAACAGAAACGGGAGATGTTTCTATTTCTGACTTAAAAGTTAGATGGCGCTATAGATTTCCCAGGACAGAAGTTTTTCTGTAGTTCCTTGTTCAGTTTCAACAATATACTCAAAATACTGAGCAATGGTTACTGAAAGTACGATGGCGCGTTCGCGCCCCGCAAGCTACGACTTAACTGTAACTACCCCGCAAACTGTCAAATAACGGCTACCGACATGGATTCGATCGTCATTCTGACACAGCGGGAGTTCGCAAGAGAAAGGATATTCCTTCTTGCCATCTACGAAAACATAGACACCGCCTCGCCAAACCAAATTCTGGCTAACTGGCAAATCAAAGTGAGACTGGTCTGGACGATTCAGACACGCAACTATCTTCTTTCCTGTTGGTGTAACTGTAACTAAACTCATCTCAAAACTCCCTGCGGAAAAACTCACGTCTTACCGCAAAGCGTCTTAACACTTAAATTAACAGTTAAACTCAGCTTCTACCCCTGATACTGTTTCTGTTACTGTTTCTGTTACGGTAACAATTTCTGTTTTTGTTTCTGTTAACGCTTCTGAAGGTGGAGAGTTTTTCCAAGGATCAAAGATTTCAGTATCCTGAAAAAGTTCTTGAGGACTGATGGTAGAGTTAGGACGTTTGAGGATGCCTTTATCTCGATAAACTTGTTGCTCATCCAAAACATACGCAACAAGTTCGCTACAAATCCATTTATCAGGGTTATCAAGCAGGTTGCTTAAGAGTTCCTCCAACTTTCCAGTCAGCAGCCGATCGAGCATCCGTCCAGCGAAACTGCCTGAGAGTCCCTGAGTTAAGATTGCGCCAAAATCGTAGTGCTTGCCGACTTCGAGACTGGCTTTGTGTGCGATCGCATTACCTACCGCATCGTTGAAAAGTATGGGTTTGCGGAAGAAGATTTGACAGTTAGGGTCATTGAAGTATTTGCTTAAGGTGCAAACTTTGACTTTGTTATTTATCTTGTCTGCTTCTATACATTCATCCTCATCGGTGACAATCAGAGTATGAGTTGTGTGGATATCACTGATGGTATCCCAACCTGTAAAATAAGCGATACCGATCGATGTTAAATCCGTTCCTTTGTTGAGAAATCCAATGTACCCAGTTTTATAATTTACTTCATAATCTGGGGCTAACTCTGTTACTTTAATTGCGGGTTTGTCAGCAGATTTCGTTGTAAACATGAAGGCTATACTCTAACTAACTTAGTTAAAGTATAGCAGTTTTTAACTGTTGATTATGTTCCCTATCTTCTACTCACATCGTAAGGAAAAGGCTGATTAGATTAATTTGAATTCAGACATAATTCTCCTTGATATTACGTTAAGGTTTGATGTTGCGGTATAATAGCGATGACAGCTTCTTACCTCCATATTTAATTCTGGTATCGCTGACAACCCTCGGCTTCTTACCAGGAAAGAAATTAATCAATTTCCTGGTACAGCCGAAATTCTAATTTAGAATCTGATTTGCCACATAATCAACGCATCTGGCGATAAGTTCAGCATGGGAACGATCAGAAATATAAATCAGCTTCAACTCACCGTTATCTCGGTAAGCATGAGCTAATTCCATAATCGTAGGCGTAAGCCGGGGCGTAGCCATCGAAAGATAGCTGAATCAGGGACGAAGTTAGGCTCATAGAAACCTTTTAATCTGGTTCTGAAATATCTCGGTAAATGCTTTTGGATTTGTTGCCATAGCATTTGTCGATATTCCTCAACCGAGAACTTACCTCGCCAAAGCGGAGAATTATCTAGTTGATCGTAGTGATATTTAATGCCTTCAGATACATTAAAAACTTCACGATCTAAATCGATCGCAAATTTCACTTTCTCAGTGGTAAATTTGTCGAAGTCAAACTTTTCTACGGTAATAGTCATGGTAGCTATAGGGATGAGAGATCGCTTTTTTATCGCGAAGCGACCCTCACCCGAAACTTCAACTACCTCCAATTCTGATTATTTTAGTTTTGCCTTTCGTTCGATGGATATTATCTCTGGTTCCGCGACTGTTGCCGTCCCAGAGAGCCAAACCGTAATCGCAAACTGAGCACATTGCTTTATCTCGATCGACATAACTACCCGCAATTCCCACCGTTCCATATCCCGTAGTATTTCTCGGTTTCCCGTTACCGTTCCACAATGCAAAGTAAACCTTAACGCTGAGGTAATTTGTTCGACGTAGATATTCTTGAACGAGCTTGTCTACACCTCCGGCATCACCAACGATGATAGAAAAGTTTAGCTCCATTATTCGATCGATTGATGGTAATCCAGCACTGATATCTTTGATTAACCGACTGCCAGAAATCATTACGATTTTAGTCATATTAGTCACAGTTGTTGATTAGAAACTACTTCTCAAACACGAAGTGAAAATGATACAATCAAAATAAACTCACTAATATAAAACTGAAATGCGTTGATTTGTATGCAAGCGATTAGTTTATTTTCAGGAATTGGAGGATTTGAGTTAGCAGCACAATTAGTTTTTGGCGAGCGATATCAAACATTTCAATTTGTAGAAATAAATCCTTATGCTCAAAAAGTCCTGCAATCCCACTTCCCTAATATCCCCATCTGGTCAGATATCAAAACGTATCATCCACCCAAACTCAGACAACTCGGCTTTCCTACGATGGTCATTGGCGGTTTTCCTTGCACAAATACATCAAACGCAGGAAAGAAAGAAGGATTGGCAGGCTCTGAATCAGGATTATGGTGGGAAATGTACAGAGTCATCGTTGAAGCCCAGCCAGATTTTGTCATTATTGAAAACCCAAAAGGAGTCATTCATAGAGGCTTGCGAACAATCTTGGGAGCTTTGCAAATGGCAGGATTTGACACAGAAATTGAAATCGTCAGCGCGTCGGAGTGCGGTGCGGTACACGAAAGACAGCGAGTTTTTATCGTTGCCTACCTGCACAACCTTAGCCTCCAGCAACGGAAAGGGTGGCAGGGCTGGTCAGAACAGATTGGAAGAAGTATTGAAATTGCAAGGTCGTTTACCAGCTACCCAGAAACTGAATCCAGAACTGTGTCTGTGGATGCTAGCGTTTCCCCTTACTTGGCTGGATTGCATTATGAAAACTGGTGGAGAATGAATCCGTCACCAGTCAGCCCAGGAGTAGAACCAAGGACTCCGGGGAGAGCACAGGCAATAACTCTGACGGGTTTATCAATCTGCATCCCACAAGCCACAGTTCCGCTGATGCGTCTCCAGTTCTTAGCTCACTTACTTTTAGGATGAAACTCATGGTTAGAAAGAAGAGAAAAATGAAACAGAAACCAAAAACATTTGATATGAGTTATGGTCGGACACTCAATCTACAGTGCATCATCGACAAATCACAACAGAGTGACGCTCATGGCATTTATTTAGAAATCGATCGAAGAAAAGACAAACAATATCGCCTAATCTCCGTTCATGCCAAAATCCTTGATGCGTGGAGAATTGCTTTGAATGGAAACTCGCTCTTAGAAAATTCCAGCTTCAGTTACTCAAAAAGCAACGATGAAATTACTCAAGAGTTCATCCATAATTTAGTCGAAGTTTATGGTGACTATGATTCAGATGACGCTGAGTATATGCCCAAGGGTGATAATCGAGTTATTTTACCGTGGCTCTTGTCTGGCGGAAAGATGGATGATGAGAATATCCCTGAAGGAATTACTATTGAAACCCTCAAACCTCCTGTGACCAAAAAATGGAAAATCTACCATCGGGAATGCAGCCATCCTGATTATGCTAATGGGATGTATGCGATTGGCACTTCAGACACGGATGTTTTGCTGATTCAAGACACCGAAATGGTAGTGATTAGCAATGCTTACATCCTTGCTGCTTATGTTGCCGATTATTTGAATGATACCGACCACAGCGAAAGATACTTGGCTCAGGTGGAAGTCGATCGACTTTATGCAGAGGCACAAAGCATTTTCTCGGTTTCTATCCAAAATGTTAATCTCAACTAATCACAAAGATAAAACCTGCTGAAATTCTTTGAGAACATATCTCAAAAACTTGGGATTCCGACTCAGAAGTTTTAAGAACTTGTCAGGCAGACAAGTAAATCCTTGCCGAGTCAGTTCCTCAACCAGAAAGAACACAGCATATCCCAAGTAAAAGAGTTTGGGGGCTATGTCACCTTCCGGCGTAAACCCTTCAGTGGATATGAACGAATTGTCTTTAGTATCGACATACTGAACTACATAGAGAACTCCGCCAGCACTCAGGTGTAAGGATTCTCTATTGTTTTCTTTCAGGTTTCCATTAGGTCGATCGAGCCTAAAGTCATAATACATTTCCCTAGTTAGATTCTTGATGTGTTCTAACTGTTGGGCTAGTCTTAGATTTTCGGCCTTTATCTGTAAATTCTGTATTAACAGTTCCGAGTTGTCGATCAATAATCCCGAATTAGCGACTGATAAACGTGCATATTCTCTCAATAAATCTGTGTATTCTGACATACTAATTTCGTAATTTATTTGCTATATTATACCAAATCATAAGTAACAACTGTTCAGAATAAACTGCTTCGCTAGGGGGTTTTGATGTCTATCTTTGTGAAAGTCTTATGGTTGCCGTACAAAATTCCACACAAACTCCAACAAAACCTGTAGTAAACATCCATTGCGATGGTGCTTGTTCAGGAAATCCAGGGCCCGGTGGCTGGGCTGCAATTCTCACAATTCCAGGTAAGCCAAATATAAAAGCAATTAGTGGTAAATCTGACACAACTACTACTAACAATCGCATGGAATTAACAGCAGCAATCGAAGGCTTAAAAGCTCTCAAGAAACCTTGCAAAGTTACACTGTTCTCGGATTCAACTTACGTCATTCATACAATGACAAAAAGTTGGAAGCGTAACGCAAACCAGGATTTGTGGGAAGAAATCGACAAGTTAGCAGAAGTTCATGAGGTAACATGGCTGTGGCTGTCGCGGAATTCAACTTCTGAGTTGAGTGAGTGCGATCGATTAGCCAAAGAACAAGTCATCAATTCACCTTAAAATCTCTCAAAAAGCATCTTTGGCAGTGCTTAATGTAGTGCTAAAGATGCTAAAATAGAGTCATTTGTAGTGGACAAAACCATGAGTCAATTTGATTATCTGCAACAACAACTGGCTAACAGTGTATGGGCAGGAAAGGAAATATTAAAAGTAGCGGATGTAGTGAATGAGGGGGTGGCGGGAGGAAAAGAGTGGTACTTTAGTCTGCCTCAAATCCAATTTATAATGAACACTCCAGTAATGGGAGGAATCAAAGGTTTACTAACGGCATCTCAAGATATAGGAGACACGGTACAGGATTGCTGCTTAGTATTTCTGGAAACGGTGAATGGAGTTAACCGTGCCTACAACAGCAAAGCATTCACGAACTTAGCAGGGAAAGGTCAGCAAGAATTATCAAGTCTCCTTCCGAGTACAAGACAGCGACTGATTTATGAAGCATCGGTGAGTGCGTACAACGAATCGCTGAATTTACCAGAGTTATCAGTAAAAATTGCAACGATCGAAGCTGAAATTCGAGCAATTCAATCAGGTGGACAACCAGCAGAAGAACAACTAAATACATGGAAAACTGAAGCAATTAGTAGAGTAGAGCAACTTAAGGCTGAGATTTTAGCAACGATCGAATCACTGACCGGGAATCCACGCCGGAACGCTCGCACACGTATCCGACGGGCCGAAGCGGGGCGCATCGCTATGACAACAGGCACAATTCCTAACATAATTGCTCACAATCCATACACCATCACCTCCCTCTACAATCACTCCATCAGTTCCATTTACCGTCATCCACCCGTGTTGAACACTGCATTAGTGCCGATCGCAGTGGGCGGTGCAGCTACGATTACAGGAGCAGTCGGTGTGCTTACCAGTATAGCAAGTTGGTTACTCAGTAGCTTTTTCTTGAAATCGTTCAATATTCCCGCAGTTTTGTTACCAGCTTTGACGAATACAGTGGTGTCGATCGTACTCAAATTATCAGGAAGTGCTGGCGGTGCTGAAGCAGTTCGTTATTTTGCAGCCTCGGCTCTGAAAGCTGGAGCAAGTCTGTTACCTAAGATTTTCGGAGTGACAGGAATGCAAGCAAGCGGATGGGCATATCTGATGGCTTGGGCTTTGCCTATAATTGGAGCTGCTGTCATCATTACCACCGCCATGAGAAACCGAACCGATCTCGCAGAATTCCTTTATGTTTTTGCTGATATTGGAGAAGCCACACCAAGAAAATTTAACTTGTCCGTAGCTCATATGTATGACACGAATCAAGTTGAAATTCTTGAACAGTTAAAAACCTTAGCAAAATCATTGATAGAAAGAGCTGTTGTGCCGATCGAAAGTATCATTGGAGTTGGATTAAACAGCAAAAGAGAATATATCATTGGCTATGATTTGATGCTGCCAGATAATCCCGTTCTGATTCCTAAAGACGAGATTCAAACCAGGTTAGGGACTGATAAAGTTGCTAGAATAACATCAGGAAAATTCTTTTTTACTGATTGATATGCCGACGGATTACCAATTACAATATTCCTGGGTTGACGAGAGCCTAGGACAAATACAAACGACTGCCATCTGGTCGGTTTGGGATTGTGTTACCAAACAATGGTCAAACACTCCTAAAGTGACTCTTAGAAATACTCTCCTTTCTGGCTGGCATCAAGATGCTGGTCGAGAGCGTTTTTGCATTGGAGAAGTCCCCGAAGATACCAAAGATGCCTCTCTTTTAAACCCTTTTGTAGCTAATAAGAACGATCGATACACATTAGACTTAGCCAGCAACTCTCGCAACCACGGACGCTTTACTTTTAATCTGGCTCCGATCGGTTCTAACTATTATGGAACCAAAGGTAGTGAGCAATGGAAGAGAATAATTTACGGCAGCATCATGCACACCGGATGCAAACTATTAGTCGGTCGCGAGTTCAGTTTTATTATTGTTGATGACACCAAAAAAGATGAGAATGGAAACCCCCAAGATGACCCCACAAATGGAAGACACTGGAATAGCGGAGATAGTCATGGCAAAGCTTCCAAGGAATTTATGCGAATACTTGGAACAGGTGATGTTCACTTGCCAAATGACGAAGGAATTCCCCTTCAGTTTCGGATTGCATCGTTTAAGAAATGGGTAGCAAAGGGGACGATCGCCTACAATCCAGAACTAGACGACTCTGGCTATGATTTAGTCATTCCTTGGAGTTCTCTAAAAGGTAATAAACCAGCCCTCGGAAACTACAAAGAGAAACTGTTGTGCGGACTGGTCTTTGAAGCCGAGTAGCGCACTGCCAAAGCAGGTTGGATGCTATTCCAATGGTTCAAATTTGAAACTCTGGAACAAGACAAAATTATTAGCCGACTCCGAGCCAAATGTGAAAAGCTAGTAGCAGCAACTAACTCAATTCAAGCTCTCGCTAAAGAGTTAAGAATCCATCAGTTTGAAGCAGAACAGGAGCGCGAACAGGGGGAAAGCATTCAGTCAGAGGCAGAGTATGTAAACACAGCAATGGAGATAATTAAATATGACATAAAAGGTAGACTATTGTTGCATCCATATATCACAGGGAAAGTAGCAGAAAGACTGCGAGCAGTTTGGTTGAATTTAGCAAAGGCTGCGGGGGTTCGTTTCTGGTCACTGATGTCGCAACCGGATGAATATTTCCAAAAATATGAAAGTACCAGTAACGGAAAAACTACTTTTACAGAGAAAGTTTTCTGTGCACCTGGGATGGCTCCTGGCGAGTACATCGTATTTTGCAACCCCATGAGGCATTGGGGCGATTGCCAACTCTGGATTAATCGCCATGAGGGAACCTATGCCACAGGTTCAGGATTGATGGCAGCATCGACCAAACTCATGCTGAATTTGGGGAGAGATTTTGACGGCGATTTTGTTCAACTGATTCGATCGAAAGAATATCCCGCACTCCGAGATGCGATCGCCAACTTTGACAAACCGCCCGAAGTCGAAAAACTTCCCAAAATGGCACTGCCGGGAACTTTGCAACAGGTAGCCATCAATTCGATGAATGACAGCACCGGGATTGTGGCTTCACTTCTCGGTCGCGCCAGAGGTGCAGGTGCTGAAAATATCGTTCTCAATATCCCACCAGGAGGAATGCAAACCGAGCCAAAAGAAATGGCAATTATCAATTTCCTGAGCCAGGAATTGCAGATCGCCGTAGACTCGCTGAAGTCGGCATATCCTAACAATGACAAGGGTTTACAGGCAGTTACCGATTATCTCAACAGTCTGGGAGATGCAGGTAAAATTCCGTGGCTCAAAGACTTTAAAGAAAAGGATGTTTACCTAAGCCGACCCTGTGCCGTTGCCGATGATGCGATCGATACCATCTCTCGACTCGTCAAAGTTGTCAATTCATACTGGCGACCAGCTCAGCTAGAAACTAATATTGATAAGTAGTTAAGCAAAATTAATTACATAATTATCTCCAAATTCTTTAAGAATTTTTTCTACAGATGAAACAAGAG
>NZ_JAUBTU010000121.1:0-19613 GCF_036705085.1 Microcoleus sp. B6-A1 | reverse complement strand
CTATTTGGTATTTTATTCATCATTACAACTATGTTTTGAGCAAATGAATATCTAATCACTACATATTTATCACTACCCAAAAATTCAGTAGTTCGGCTTTCTCCTTTTATAATATCAATTTCCCGTCGCTCGCAGGGAATGTTAAGCTGAGTTAAAAGCAAGCGGATCTTGTAGCAATTCCCAGAGAGAGAATATTCGTAAATTTTCAACATGAGTATTTTTTTAGATACCGCAAAGAACACTGAACACGCAGACTTAAGAAAGAAAAAAAACAAAGAAAAAAAGAAGTTCACAACTCATTATTGTAGCAGCATTTGGGGGCAAGAGCAGCATTGCTACCTTCAGAAGTAATATGGGTTAGGTGCAACCCAGAGCACCCTAAATTCATCAATATTGGAGAATCAATGAAATTATACGGGAAAAATCCTCCCTTAAATAGCGTTAGGGAAGGGGCACGGAAATGGAAGATGAGCTTCAATAGTGCTATAAAAGTAATGATGGCGATGGAGCTCGCCGAAACCGCCCTTCGTTATTAATAATCTTCATAACGTTTAAAAGGCTGATGGCTCCTACTGTTCCGACTTGTGGCGGAAGGGTAGGATGGTGCGGAGGCGTCGATCGATCTTTCCCCTACAAGTCACGTTCATCCATTCAGCTTCAAGGTGGCGTGATGTTAGAAAGTATGATCTGGATTTTATTAATGGGCTTTTTTGTCGGGCAGATTGCTCGACGGCTGAAAGCTCCAGCACTCGTAGGTATGGTGCAGGTGGGCATTTTATTAGGCCCGCAACTGGGGAATGTCATTAGCCCAGAGGTTTTGGGCGCAGCGAATTCCCTTCGCACCATTGCCGTGATGGTGATTTTGATGAAGGCGGGGTTAGGACTCGATCGCGAAAAGCTATCCCAACAGGGAACCGTGGCGCTGCGATTAGGCTTTCTGCCTGCTGCTTGCGAGGCTATCTCTATTGCTGTCGCTGCGATGTGGCTACTTCAGTTTGATTTTTTGACGGGGCTACTGCTAGGCTGCATCATTGGCGCAGAATCTCCAGCAGTAATTGTTCCCGGAATGCTGCGGTTAAAAAGTCTAGGTTGGGGAGTAAAAAAAGGAATTCCCGATGCCATTCTGACTGGAAGTGCCTTGTCAGATGTATTGCTTTTGCTGGTGTTTAGCCTACTGCTAGCGTTTCTGTCCCAAGGGAAAGCTACAACCATTACCTTACTGGGAGGAATCACCCTCAGCCCTCTGCAATTACTGCCATTTCAAATCATCATCCAAATTACCTTGGGGGTGCTGTTGGGATGGGTGACTGCTCGAATTTTGGTGTCACTATTAGTCAAGCAAAACTGGACTCAAACTGCGGTTCAGGACTCCCTAGTCGCTGCTGGCTTTGCCCTAGGGCTGGTAGTATCAGCCGAACATATTCCGGTTTTCTCTGGCTATTTGGCTGTCATGGGGGCGGGGTTTTTCCTGATTGAGTTGGATGCGCCTTTAGCACGAAGATTGCGGGGTGGCTTTGATAGTTTGTGGACGATCGCGGAAATTATTTTGTTTGTGCTGCTGGGAGCCAGTATTCAACTTAATGTATTAGGCAATACCTTGCTGGTTGGTTTGTTGGTGTTGGCGATTGGGACTCTGATTGGGCGATCGCTCGGTTGGTATCTTTCCACCTTGGGTAGTAATTGGACTGGGAAAGAACGGCTGTTTTTGCTAGCAGGAAATTCGGCTAAGGCAACGGTGCAAGCGGCGATTGGGGCGATTCCTCTAGCTCAGGGGATTGCTGGTGGCGAGACGATTTTGGCGATCGCAGCCCTCTCAATTTTAGTAACCGCTCCCTTGGGTGCATGGGCAATTCCCACTTTTGCTCCCAAACTATTAGAAAAAGGCGAAGTTGACCCGACAAAAGTAGCTATTTCCGGTCGTCCAGTTTTTCTCGCCGCCGTAGACACTTCCCCCCTAACAACAGATGTTTTAACTAAGGCCGCAGACTTAGCTCGGCGCAGTGACGGGGATGTGATTGTTTTGTATGTGGATAACCTGGGAGATAAAAAGGCGATCGCCCAATTACAACAACAAGCACAACGAATCTTATCAGATATTCGCTATGAGTTCCTGAGTCTTTCTGGTACAGTGCCAGAGGAGATTATCCGCGTGGCGCAAGCTCGGCAAGTGACATATATTGCGATCGGAAAACGAGGGCATCAACCTTGGGAACAAGTGCTAGTAGGTTCAGTTTCTCAAGCCGTATTAGAAACCAGTCCTCTTCCTGTCATCTTGGTAGAATCTAGTTACAAGTAATCCCAAATATGGGTTTTATATCCCCTTGATCCTCTTCTCCCCTCTCTGTGTCCTCTGCGCCCTCTGCGGTTCATAATCAAGGCGCTATTTAACGCCAATTTAGGCTCGCTGCGATCGAGCCTAAATTTATCCAAAAGAATCATTTCTTATGAAACCTATCCCTCAATTTCAGCAGTTCACAGTCATTCCGCAACTCAGCAAGTGGTTCATTGTCAGTTTAGGCAGACCAAGATTCGCGAAAGTCAGCATAGAGGGTCAATCCACCATCAATATAGAGCGTTTGTCCCGTAATGTAAGCCGCTTCATCTGATGCGAGAAAGGCAACAGATGCCGCCATTTCCTCCGATGTGCCTGCCCGTCCCATTGGGATATGGCTTTCCACTACTGCCTTTTGTTCTGGATTGTCAGTCCAGCTTTCATTAATCGGTGTAATTGTTGCACCGGGCGCAATAGCATTGACGCGGATGCCTCGGTTTGCGTATTCCAACGCTAGGGTTTTGGTTAAATTACCCATGCCACCTTTGCTGATGGAATAGCTGATATACATCGGGCGGGGAATGATTTCATGCACACTGGAAATATTGATAATCACCCCAGGGCGTTGCTGACTCAATAGGTGCTTAATGGTTTCCCGCGCACAGAGATATGCACCTCGCAAATTTACTGCAATCACGCGATCGAATTCATCGGTTGGCACTTCATGGGATGCGCTTTCTGTTTGAATCCCAGCATTATTAATCAGGATATCGAGACTACCAAATTTATCAATGACACTATTCACCATACGAAGGATGTCGTCTTCTTTGGAGACATCTCCCTGAACTAATAGCGTTTCAACCCCGCATTCCGATGCTTGTCCACAGGCTTTTTGCAGAGCAATTTCTTCAGTATCTTCTGCCTCTTCTAAGCTTTTGCGATAGTTAACGGCAATGTTGCAACCTTCTTGGGCGAGACGAATGGCGATCGCCTGCCCAATGCCTGAACTCGCTCCAGTAATGAGTGCGTTTTTTCCCTTTAAACCTTTCATAATTTCTCTTCCATATATTCACAACAAAATATCTTAACCGAAACCTCAAGCCAACTAGCTTCAACATCAACCAGAAGGTTGTTCTGTCTTTTCGCCACGCATTTCATCAATATCCAGAAGACTGATCACCACCCCCGCGATCGGGAGGGAGCATCTCATATTTGTAAAAACACTTATTCGGGCTCCTTCCTTCTTCCTCTTTCCCCGCAGCAAGAGAGCCTCAAAACTCCTGCCTCAAAACTCCAATTTCTAGCTGGGCTGCTTTCATTGAGATGCTCCCAGTGCTAAGCTGTTGTGCATTTAAACTGAATGTCACAAAACAATCCCCTTGGGTGGGGTGGGCCTAAGAGCCCGCCCAGAATATGCAATTTAAATGCGTGACAGCTTATATACCTTCTTGATTTGATTTATGCTTACCTAATTATTGAAGTTTCCCCGCAATTAGACCAACCAGCACAATCAGACCTAATGCTCTACGAAAGTAATTAACGCCTTGAAATAATTCTTCCCAAGCCCAAGTAAACAAAGATCCAAAGGCGACTAGCTCCAATCCTAGATTAACTTTTCCTGTTGTAACAATGAGCGTTAATAAACTAGCTATAATCCCGACACTCAGTGGTAGATTTGGCATCTGAGCTATAACAATTTGGCCTTCGCTGTCGCGGAATGTGCGATCGAACAATGTGTTTTCCATGAGTTTCTCGTGTCAATGTAATAAATAGAACCAGGTTAACATTCAATAGTGCGGGCTTTTTTGGGAACGATACTACAAGCTTTAGAGGGCAAGGAACATAAAAAAGTCGAATTAAATGCAAGTCAGGAGTGGAGATGACATTGATTTAATTATCCACCGGGGCTCAAAGTCATAGAAAATTAGCCATTGGGCCCGATAAAAATAGTCCGCACTATTGAACAGTGCAATATAGGATTTATCCTGGATCAAGTTTTTTTTGATTCCCTGTCATGAATTTATTCGGCTTGTTTTTCCCCTTATTTTAAGTAGTTTTATGTGAGTGGCTAGAGGGTATTATTATAGTAAATTTCCCAAAATCAAAAATCATCTCTCGCTTGGAAGAGTTTAGAGTAAAAGGTGATCTATAATTGGACAGACATCATCGTTTCTCTAGTATCGCATCGAGAGCGATCGACCTCATGCTCAAATCCAAGGTTAGCAATTCACAGGTCTCAACCTTTTCTTGATACTCCCCAGCCCTAAAGGGATGGGGATTCTTGAAGAGTCCAAATACGAACCTTCAAAGGCGAAATCAAAGCGCCTCTACTGACTCTTTTAAGGCATAACCCTAAAGTTGCCGCTACTTTTCGCAAAATATTCGCCGCACCGTTGCAGTCTGCATTGATTTTGCTTCCATCTTTTGAACGATACAATCCGCGATTAACGCGCTTCCCAGATTCTTTCCACCCTTCAGTTTTTTCACGCCCACTTAGGCAATTCATCCGAATCTAAAAAACTCGCCTTACTCGTATAGCTTTCTTCGGTTTCGATAAACCGAATGCCATATTGTTCGCAAAGTTGGGAAATCCTATCTTTCAATCGAGCGGTAGGAATTTGCACAAAATTTTGATTTGTTTTGCTGCCAAGATTAATCTCTTGACGCATTTCTTTATTCCAGCCAAAAACGACTGTGCCTATCTGATTTTCTAGGCAGTGTTTCAATATTAATCTAGCCGCTTTGTTAACTGCATCTCTGACCTGCCTGTTTCGCTTCTCTGTAATATGCGCCAATCTCTTAGACCAAAAACCTTGAGGTCTATGCTCTTTAATCGCTGCAACTCGCTTGTTATACCATTGATTTAATGATTTTAGATGCCGTCCATCTACGATAAAACTTGTTCCCGCATTGGAAACACAAGTTAACCAATTATTCAACCCTGGATCGATACCCAGAGCTTTGCTGACATCTAATTCGATCGCTCTTGACTGAAGTTGGTAGACAAACTCGGCATAAAATTGTCCATTTCTTGGCAAAATACGAATCTCTATAATTGTCTTGTAGTCGAGATTGGACGGCATCGGCAAATAAAATTCACTAATTCCAAACCACAATTTAACCTTACTGCCTAATGGGAACCTCAATTGCCCATTCTTTAGCTTTACGTCTGCCTTTGGGAAGGTCACAAGCTTTAAGCTGTTTTTGCGGTATTTGGGTAGTCTAGGATGTTGCCTTACTGTGCCACTTTTGATTCCCTTGAGCAATCCAATATATGACTTGAAAGATTCCGCAACACTGGTCAACGTTTGTTGAGCAACATGGGAATACAGCGCTTTGAAATGAAGATTTTCCTTGAATAATTTGTGCAAGTCATACTTGCCGGGAATCCTCCCGGTCTTGAAATACAGTTGTCGAGAGTAGTAAGTCCCGCAGTTGGCTAGTTTGTTCGACTCTTCGCATACAAACTCTAGAACGCTTCTTAACTCTCGATTTGGACTAATTAAATTTTGCTGACATCCATAGCTAGACATTTTTTTGATTTTCAATGTACTGCTTGATTACTGAAATAGGCGCACCGCCAACAGTCGCAATAAAGTAGCTATTCGTCCACAGGGTTGGCAATCGACTTTTTAACCAAGGAAATTCTTGACGGAGATATCTGGAAGAGCGTCCTTTCATGTATCGAATTAGCTTGGCAATTCCAAATTGAGGATCGCACTCGACTAAGAGGTGAACATGATCTGGCATTACTTCCATTTCTATTAATTCACTGTTAAACTCAGTCGCCACCTCTAACAATATCTCCTTTAAACGGGCATCGACCCCCTCAACTAAAATCTTGCGACGATATTTCGGACACCACACAATGTGGTACTTGCACGAGTAGACAACATTTTTATTTGATTTGTAATTAACACTCATAGTAGAGTTATACAGCACTAATCTGCATACTACACTAATTTTACCTTAAGAATTGTTAAATACTGAAGGCGGTTGAAACCGCTACCTACTTATCCCCATGTCTAAAGCCAGGGGGCTTGCGTCTCGTTCTTCGGTCAAGCAGGATTGAACCTTGGCAGTGCAGTAATTTCGGTTGACACTGCTTGAATTGATTGTGTAGCCGCTATTTCTGATCGATCGCTCTCAGCATTCTGACTCACAAAAAATGTAGCCAGCGTTGCTGTCAAATAACCGCATATGGCGATCGCACACAACGCCAGTAAAAAACAAAACACATGCCCTTGGGCTGTTTTCGGAAAGTAATCAGAGCCGATCGTACTCATCAACATTCGCTTCCACCACAGCACAGTGCCATAGTCATTAATGCCAGCACTACCATTAGGAAATTCGCGCTCAAACGCATAAATTCCAGCCGCGCCAATTAGACTGACGATCGCTATCACATGATGCAAGACAGGGCGAACGCATCTAAATTTCATGTTAACATGATCTGGTATCTTGGAGAAGAATTATTGAGTAACTACAAAACATTTAATTAGAGTTTACCTGTATGAAAGTTAAACCTACAATCACCATCGCCGACCATTTTTCCGACTTAGAAGATCCAAGAATTGAGCGGACGAAACATCATCAATTAATTGATATTATCACCCTCTCAATTTGTGCCGTGATTTGCGGTGCTGATACATGGGTGGATATTGAAAGTTACGGGCGCAGCTCAATACGAATGGTTAAAGAAAATTTTAGAATTGCCGAAGGGCATCCCTTCACATGACACAATTGCGCGAGTATTTTCTCGCCTAAAACCGGAGCAATTTCAGAAATGTTTTTTAAGTTGGATTCAATCTATTAGTTGCTTCAATCCCGGAGAAGTAATCGCCATTGATGGCAAAACTCTTCGCCATTCTTACTCACGGGGGGGAGATAAAAAAGCAATTCATATGGTCAGTGCTTGGGCGACGAGTCAAAGATTAGTTTTAGGACAAGTTAAGGTAGATAAAAAATCTAATGAGATCGCAGCTATTCCGGCTTTACTCAAAGTATTAGAATTAAATGGAAGCATTGTCACCATTGATGCTATGGGCTGTCAGAGGTCAATTGTGAAGTCAATTGTCTCACAAGAAGGAGATTATGTAATCACCTTAAAAAAGAACCAACCATCCCTGTATGCCAGAGTAGAAGAGTTGTTTAAACAAGCAATTAGACAAGGGTTTTCGGGTTTTACACATACAGCTTATTCGACAAATAAAGAGAGTAATCACGGTCGCTCAGAAATTCGACATCACATAATGTTAAGTGACATTAAAGAGCTAATTGACCCCGACAATCAATGGGAGAAACTTCACAGTATAGGCTTGATAGAATCCGTGAGAATAGTGAAGGAAAAAACAACTATTGAAACTCGTTATTATATTAGTAGTTTACCAAATAATGCTCAAAAATTTGGTGAATCAGTCCGCAGCCATTGGGGAATTGAAAATTCTTTACATTGGGTATTAGATGTGGGTTTTCGTGAAGATGAGTGTCGGATTAGAAAAGATAATGCTCCGCAAAATTTTGCTATTCTTAGACACATCTCGCTCAATCTGTTGAATCAAGAAAAAACCTCAAAAACCGGAGCAAAAAATAAGCGACTTCGAGCCGGCTGGGATGATGACTATTTGACTAAGATCCTCGCTGTTGCAGTTAACTAAATTCTCATGAATAACTCATTACTAACTATTATACAACTGGGAAAAAGTGGTTGTAATATTTTTATTGTCTCAAAATGAGCAGCGAGCGTAAAAACCACCTTAATCAGTTCCTATTTTCTTACAAAAGTCATTACCACGCGTGTCTGTAGCTTCTTTGAATGGTGAATTTATCTCAAAATATACTCACCACTGATGAACAGTGTTCAATAAGATGCGTTCCCCCTGTGATGCAAGAGGAGCAAACCGCGCATAGTGTCAGCCTATAAGGGCTCAAAAGCTAGAGTGGCACTAAGGGCGACGGAACCCACCATATTCACCCAGAGAATCTGCACGGGCAAAATTGGCAAGGTGGTACCAGCCAAGATTCCCACCACTATGGTCATCGCCTCTCCACCGTTGACGGGTAGGATAAGCCCAATGGTTTTCAGCAGGTTGCCATAAACGGTGCATCCTTCTTCTACGGCGGCTTCAATGGAGGCAAAGTTATCATCTGAAGCACTCAATCGATCGGTAAACTCCCAAAAAAAACTAGAGACAATCGCACTACCATCACAACGGAATACGCTTAAAACAGCTTGCGATGATAAGTCTTTCAACTCGGTTGTCACCTCGTCAGCTAGGAGTAGAACCAGCAACTGGTTTATACTTTCAAGGAGTAAGATTCAGGAAAACCCGACCATTAGCAGGGTTTGATCTTGCCTGTAAATAGAAACGCAACTATCAGGGATCTAAACTTAAAGACGCGCAAGTTTATTCTCACAGATTTAGGCTCGTTGTCACTAGAGAGCGATGGTTACAGCCAGCGCATGGCAATTGAATAAAGGTTCCGAAATGGTAAAGCTCGATGTTACAATGCGCGAAGCAACTAGCTTAAGGAGAAGCCAAATCATTAAAATCATTTTGTTAATAACCCTCGCCTAAAGTTGTGCTGTATTTAAATGCGCTAAAATTCATAAAATACCGATATCAAAATATGTATACCGCCCTCTCAATAACAGACAAAAAAATATCGCAGACGGAGTACATGAAGGCGTTGGTTGAGATGGAGACCCCTGGGTCAATTATCTGGCTCAATATTCAGTAGATGTGCAAGAGTTAATGAACCTAACTCCAAATAAACTTTGCTTTTCTCAACAGGGTATACAACCTGCCACCCTTATTTAGTCTAGTTCCTAGGCCTCTTTGTCACACTCCCAGATGAGTCAGTTACAATAGTTCTGACACTTTGGGGTAAAATGGCTGGAATCGTTGATTTTTCCTGAGTTGTGACTTGGCTCAAACCCTAATTATGCCGGTGACAACCAAAAACTGTCCGAAGTATTGAGTGAGTTACACAAATGAAACTGTGAAATCAGGTATCAGAATTAATGAACCTGCGGTTGATGAAGAAACTAACTTACATACAACTCAATTTGGGATAATTGAGCAATTGCATAAATGTAGATAAACTTTGAAATTAGAGAAAATTAAAATGAAATCTTTCAGCAGAAAACTTGGTTTGGTAGAAATGTGGATGGCGCTAGGCCATGATGTGGGAGGTGGGCTAATTGTAAATGTTGTCTCTCTGGAAGGGATTTTAACACCGGATGTTGTTAAACAAGCTCTTAAATTAGTCCAACAGCGTCATCCCATGCTCCAAGTTTACATTGTTGAGTCTGAGGATGGATTATATTTTCAATCGACAGGCATAACAGAAATTTCCGTACAAGTTATCTACAAACAAGATGAAAATGAAGCAATTAAAATTGCTGAAAAAGAACTACATACAAAATTCACACCAGGGAAAAATCCTCTGTGTCGTTTAACTCTTTTGTATTCTCATCAACATCAAAATACCTGTGAAATGATTATTACCTTTCATCATGGAATTGTAGATGGCATATCATGTATGCGCTTTATTGATGATTTGTTATTTTATTGTCAGGCAATTAAAGAAGGAGAGAATATATCTCAAGTAGAATCACTAGAATTTCTTGCTCCCCTAGAAAATGTACTTACTTATAATATTCCCACTCAACACCCAAGAGAAAATCCTCAACTCGCAAATGAACAACAAACTCTGCCACCACAATTAATTATTGAACATCAAGCATCCGCAAATGAACGTTTGACTCGGATGCTACCGCGAATGCTTAGTCAAGAAAAGACTAAGATACTAATTGATAAATGCAAACAAGAAAAAACCACTGTGCATGGTGCTATGTGTGCGGCTATGCTATTTGCTGCTGGCAAATTACTATCAATAGATACACAGGTAAATTTCTCCTATGGTTTACCTGTAGATTTGAGAAAATATTGTGAGCCTGAAATCACAGGCCAAAATCTAGGTTGTTTTATATCTGCGCTGGGTTTTAATCAGTTAATTGAGCCAAAGACATCTTTTTGGGATTTAGCTAGAGAATGTAAATCCCGCATACATGATTCTTTAATTAGCGGTGTCCATATAACTAGACTACTACAAAGTAAATTACGTCATCTTGACATGGATACCATCAAGGAACTAGTTATTAAGTCTATAGTGAGTAAAGAAGATACTATGGGAAGAAATAATCTTTTTTCAATTTCCAATAGAGGCAAATTTAAATTTCGACATCAAGCCGATAAGCTAAAGGTTAAGGAATTATACTTTGCTACTCCTCACCATATTAGTGGTGATTGTTTTTGGTTAGGAGTTCTCACGCTAAATGAGCAATTATTTTGCAACTTTATTTATGTAGAACCTGTCATCAGCGATCGAACCGCACAGTTATTTGCTGATGATGTGATGACAGTCATAGAAAAAGTGTGTATCAATCAAAAAACGACCTTAACAATGTTGTGTGAGTCAGTGACACAAAATTAAATCCTCTTGATTGATGGGATTTGTTTGACAAATATCTAATTTTACTCTACAATATCTATGTCAAAAGTTTGGAAGAGTCAAATAATATGAACTGGGACAATAACTCAATTGTAATTTATTCCAATTTTCCATTTCATCTAGAAGATTGGTCTCCTCTATCTGTGAATAAAGGTATTGGCGGAAGTGAAGAAGCGATTATTTACTTAAGTCAAGAATTAGTTAAATTAGGCTACCAGGTTACTGTTTTTAATCGCTGCGGTGATATGGAAGGGGAATATAAGGGAGTAGTTTATCAGTCAGTTGATAAATTCAATACCGAAGATAACTTTAATGTCTTAATCTTTCATCGTGTTTGGACACAACCTATGCGTATGAAAGTGAAAGCCCGAAAAACGGCTGTCTGGATGCACGATAACCCGAAATTATTTCCTCCTGTAGAAGAGTCTCAGCGTTTAGAATTTCTGGCAAGTTTTGACAAAATTTTTATGTTGTCAAATTTTCATAAATCTCTGCTGCCCGACTGGATTCCTGAAGACAAGATTTTTTTAACAACCAATGGGATTAATCTCGAAGATTTCAACTTAACAGGAATTGCTAGAAATCCCAAAAGGCTCATTTCGATTAGTGATTATGCAAGAGGTATTGAAAATTTACTAACTCAATGGGATCAAGTTCTCAAAGAAGTGCCCGATGTTGAATTACATATTTTTTATGGTTGGCAAGGAATTGATGCTTTAATTAATTCACCTTATATTGAGAAATTTCCATACTTACCAGATAAAAAGCAAAAACTTTTACAACTTTTCGAGCAAGAAAATGTCTATGAACATGGCAGGATTGGACACAAGGAGTTAGTGGAAGAATTATTCAAATCAGGCATCTGG
This sequence comes from Microcoleus sp. B6-A1, assembly GCF_036705085.1. Taxonomy (NCBI): domain Bacteria; kingdom Bacillati; phylum Cyanobacteriota; class Cyanophyceae; order Oscillatoriales; family Microcoleaceae; genus Microcoleus; species Microcoleus sp. B6-A1. The sequence goes on along the minus strand of NZ_JAUBTU010000121.1, from coordinate 7,958 downwards.
GTTTATCCTTGTCATACTGCGGCGGAGATTTTCTGTATTAGTGCTTGGAAAGCGCAAGCTGCTGGTTGTGTTCCTGTGGTGACAACTTATGCAGGTTTAGATGACACTGTAAAATCAGGTATCAGAATTAAGGGGCCTGCGGGCGATGAGGAAACTAATAATGCTTTTATTGCAGCAGTGATAGACTTGCTAAAAAATCCTGAGAAACAAGACTCTTTAAGACAGGAAGCATTAGCTCTTAAAGATTCATTTGGCTGGAATAGAGTCGCTCAACAATGGCATCAGGAGTTTATATCGGCTGAAATCAAGTAGAAAATAATGAATCAACAACCCGCATTTTGAATGTGGTTCAGGGTTCAGGTGATTAAGCAGACGTACCATACAACCGCTATCTTTAAGCCGTCAAGATAGTAAAAATGTCCTGCTTATTTACCATTTTTTTGACGAAATGGATCGAAACCCGCCACTTCTGCCAGCGTATAAAGTGGCCGGCCCTTCACCTCCTCATAAATCCGCCCTATATACTGGCCCAAAATTCCAATACTCACCAACTGCACCGCACCCAAAAAGAAAACCGCCATCATCACAATTGTCAAACCAGTTAAGGCAGAACTTGGATAGAAAAGCCGCCAATACAAAATCAAAAAAGCCATTAACACAGATATAAATGCAGCAAATAACCCCAAATAAATCGAAAGTCGAAGGGGAACTTTTGAAAAAGATACTAAACCATTCATCGCCAAACTCAAAGATTTTCTGAAGGTATACTTAACCTCGCCTGCAAAGCGCGGATCACGTTCAAACTTAACCGCCGTTTGTTTAAAACCAATCCAAGCCCGCAGTCCCCGAATGTAACGATTGCGTTCTGGCATGGCGTTGAGTACATCTACCACGCACCTATCCATCAAACAAAAATCTCCGGTATCTATGGGTATATCAACATCAGCAAGATGGCGCAAAATGCGATAATACATATAAGCGGGCAACCGCTTAAACCAACCTTCTTGACGGCGTTGAGTGCGTTGAGCGTAAACAACTTGATAGCCCTGCCTCCACTGTTCTACCATATCTATAATTAGCTCTGGCGGGTCTTGTAAATCGCCGTCCATGATGACTACAACTTGACCTCTAGAAAAGTTTAAACCAGCAGTTACAGCTATTTGATGACCAAAATTGCGGGCAAAGCTGAGGTAACAAATTCGCGAGTCTTTTTCGTGCAATTCTCGCAAAAGTTCGAGAGAGCGATCGCGACTGCCATCATTGATTAAAATTAATTCTACTGGGCCGTCCATTCGATCCATCACGGCACTAATTCGCCGATACAATTCAGCGAGATTTTCTTCTTCGTTATAGATAGGAATTACCAAGGAATACTTAGGTGTATCGTTCATTGCAGTTTCTGTTTAAAAATTGGCTTTTCAACCGTTAAATCAAAAGTTTCTTTTTCCCCAAACACCCTGGCTACTTCACGAGAGAGGTTCTGCACGTAATTTCGCTCTTTGAGCCAGACAACAGCAGCCCACAAAATAGCCGAATACCAAAACTTATCTATTTTCTTAAATACGAAAAATAAAAGATACCATAAGACTGACGCACAGCGAAAATATCTGTTATCATAGATGTTGAGTCAGACTATAAAAATTACAATCATAACCCAGAGATTCAAAATTGCATGACCAATTCCAATGATCTTTGGCAAGCAAATCAAGACTTAAGCGAAGCTTGTCTGCAACATCCCTTTGTTAGAGGCATTGCTGACGGCAGCCTCCCCCAAAATAGTTTTGCATATTACGTTGCACAAGACGCATTTTTTCTGGGAGCCTTCGCTCGCGCTTACAGTATCGCTGTGGCAAAAGCACCCGACTGGGAGGGGTTTGAAATTCTGCACAATCTCGGTAGTGGGGTTTTAGAAGAACTTCGTTTGCATCAAGGATATGCAGCAAAATGGGGTGTAAACTTGCAAGGGGCAAAACCGGGAATCGCTACCCGCCGCTACACAGATTTTTTATTAGCGACAGCCTGGGGAAACGGTGTGGGTTTGACAGTAGCCGCCATGACTCCTTGCTTGCGGTTGTATGCTTTTTTGGGACAGCAGCTAGCTAAACCTAATATACCGGAACACGCCTTTAGCGACTGGATTTCGACCTATAGCAGCCCAGATTTTGAGATTTTAGCAAAACGGCTGGAAAGTTTGGTCGATCGCTACGCAGAGGCAGGGCCAGAAGTAGAAGCAACCTATCGCTACGCTATGCTGTGTGAAAGAGACTTTTTTCAGGCAGCTTGGGAAATAGAGTAAATTAAGTTTGGGCAAAAGATATTAAGAGCGATCGCCCCTAACCTACCCACAGCCAACTAGCAAATCTCACGGAAAAGCGCAGCAGAAATATACCAAACAATCCCATCAACCCGTAACCCCAACGAGGTCTAGCCGCCAATAACAAGCCAAGACCTATTGACAGCGGCACAATACCGTAAGCGTAGCGCTCTACCGATTGTAAAGCTCCCGAAGTAACCAGCAGGGCCAAAGAGCAAAAACCGAAGCATATGATTGTAATGCTCAACCTTTTTCGTAAATACCACAACAAATAGCCACCGCCAAAAACCATCCCAACTTTAGTAGCACTGTACAAGCTGAAACTGAAAAAGTCCTTAAATATCTCCAGCCAAGTAGGCTGACCCCAGGCTTTTTGGATGTGAATAAATGCTAAAGGATTTCCCAAATTAATAGCACAGTATAAAATAAATGAAAAGAACCCGAGCGCGCTAGCAAAACCCGCAGCATAAGCGAGGGGAGATCTTTTTTCCCTCCAAGCTGCCAGCAAAAAAGTAGGTATCAGCGCCACTCCCGGCCCCCTAGTAGCAGTCGTCAAAGCTCCCCAAAAAGCCGCCCAAATATACTCGCCCCTCTCAAAAGCTCGTAAAGCCGATGCTGTCAGGAACAAAAACAATCCTTCTGTATAGATGACAGTGCAAAATAGTGAGAACGGACACCAAGCTAGCACAGCAGTCGTCCACTTTGCTGCACCAGCATCGTATCGCTCCTCTACCCAAAAGTACACCACCAATAACGCACCCAAAAACGCCCCAGAGTTGATTAATACCCCTGCGGCGTCGGCTCGCATTCCGAGGGTCATCAGCCCCCGAATTAGTAAGGGAAAAAGCGGATAGAAGGCAACGGAATGCTGCTGCCCGTCATCTGCATAGCTGTAGCCTAAATTAGCGATTTGGGTGTACCATTTACCGTCCCAATGCGAAAACAGTTCCCAGCCACTTTTGGGAAGGAAGTCGCTGACAAAACCCAGAGGCGGCCGGAGGGCATACACTGGCGGGTCCTTGCAGACTAAAGGAGCGATTATCTGCATCCCGATCGCAATTACCGATCGGCTCAGAAACCACATAGCAATTACAAAAATTAACCCGTCCCTGCTTTTGGAGCGCGGACGATGCGGAATTACTTCTAGCCCTAAATCAGTATTTGTCATGGCTAAAACAGCGCAAGACTGTTGATTTAAAATTAAAGTATAGTCCGCTGCCGAGCGATCGCCAAATATATACGTAAGTACAGGCGTACTGCTAATTTTAACGTCCGAGTTTATTGGGAATCCCTTCGCAGCCGCCGGGAATAGTCTCTCTCGACTTCGAGCCACACCAAGCGCAGCAGTAATAGCGCTGATCCTCCGACAGCCGCTTGACACCGGTGAAATCAACACGTTCAACCACAGCGCCGGTATGTTCACCCGTTTGATAGTTGGGAAATTCGGTACGGCTGCGGGGGGATGCAGTTTGTGCCGAGCCGTAGAATAATGCGGCCGCTCTCATGTCGGCGCGAGCGAGATTGGCGTCGTACAAGACAGCGCGCGAGAGGTTGGCTTTCACTAAATCGCACTTGCTGAGATTGGCGCGGACGAGGTTGGCTTCGCTCAAATCCGTCCACCGCAAATCGGTGCCAGCCAGGTCAGCACCCGCTAACATGACATTGAGATCGATAACGCGGATACCGTGATCTCTATCTTCAGCGTAGCCGCCGTCGCCGTCAAGGATGGGGCGGCCTAAAAGCCGATCGCGCTTCAGAGGAGTAACCAATCTCGACTGCGACAAAAACCGCAGAATTTTAGCTTTACCTTCAGCATCTACACTGCTCATAATCGCAGCGGTGCGGCCTTCTGCGATCGCCCTTTCCTGGGGCCAGTCTTCCAAAAACCCTTGTTCGTCAAGGGCTAAGTCGGAAACCCCTTGAAAATAAGCATCGATCGTTTGCTGCTGCGTAATTCGATTTTGCTGAATCGTCAAATCTTTCGAGATCACGTACTGCCGCCAAGCCACGTAAACGCCCAAAATCGCGATCAAAATTTGGCCCAAAGCGCCGATCAGCTCGCCGAGAGCGCCGATGGCGTCCCAGTTGATTTGGATGTTGCGGCTTCCCGGTTCAGTATTACTACCGCTGAGCATCAGCAAGCCAACAATCCCAGCTAAAAGCCCGAAGCAGGCGACGATCAGAGTGCGCCAAGTCGGCGGAATTACCTGCGCCCAGATTTTGCCCCAACTCGGCCACATCAACCGCAGCGATACGCCGATCGCACCGACAGCGCCCATTAAGCCCAGCCAAATGTTGTCATTGGCGAGCCCAAAAATCATCGCTGCGATCAACCCCAGCGTCAGCACCGATCCCGACTTCTCAGTAGTCGTTTGTTCCGGCTGCTGTGGCAAAAAAACCTTGCGAGTTGGAGGCGGCGGCACCGGTTTTTCCGGTTCCGCAGTAGCGACGATTGTCCCTGATTCTGGTGCCACAGTAGGGTTCGCACCGTTCTGACTTTCTACAGTCACGTTAGACTCAGGGCGATTGGGTTGAGAAGAGTTGTTTTCTGGTGTCATGCGTTGAGGCAAATTCTAATTTTAGCCGGTCACTAAAACGATTTTAACTAACCAAGCAGGATTCTAGATAATATTACAATATAAATCTCCACCAATTGCACTCAAAAAGGTAACATAATATGACACTGGTGCTGCCCAATCTGCAAGGCAAACAAATGGGTCAAGTTCTTACAACAATCACCGTAACGAATCGCATCGATCAAGTCCTAGCTGAGCGGGGGTTCATTCCTGCAGGTGAAATTCGTTCATTAACTCTCGATAAAGTTTTAGTAGATACCGGAGCCACTCTGCTTGCCTTACCAGCTTTCATTATCAGGCAGTTGGGTTTAAGCCAGCTTGGAGAAACCAATGTAGAAACTGCTGCGGGAATCAGAAAAGGGCGGATTTTTCAAGATATTATGCTGGAAGTTGAAGGGCGACAAGCAGTGTTTGACTGCCTTGAAATGCCCGAAGGAGTTGATGCGATTTTGCTGGGCGTGATTCCGATGGAAAGGCTAGGCTTAGAACCAGATTTAAAAAATCAACGGCTGCGAGTATTGCCGATGAATGAAGAACAAACATATCTGATGCTTTAATTTATCCGCGTTCAAGACTTGTCAATTAATTTAAAGTTTTAAAATAGGTAAATAATATGACACTCGTACTCCCCAATCTGCAAGGCAAACAAAAGGGTCAAGTTATTACAACAATCGCCGTCACGAATCGCATCGATCTAGTTATGGCTGAACGGGGATTCATTTCTGCTGAGGAAGTTCGCTCTGTGACGATCGATAACGTTATTGTCGATACCGGAGCGACACTGCTTTCCCTGCCAGCTCCCGTTATTAGCCAACTCGGTTTAAAACAAGTAGGAGAAAGAGATGTAGAAACATCGGCTGGCATCACAAAAAGTCGAATTTTTGCAGGTTCTCAAATTATTATAGAAGGGAGAGAAGGGAGATTTGATTGTTTAGAGTTACCAGAAGGCGTTTCCGTTGTTTTGTTGGGCGTGATTCCTATGGAAGAACTAGGATTAGAACCAGATTTGAAAAATCAACGGCTGCGAGTATTGCCGATGAACAATCAGCAAACATATCTGATGGGTTAGTCGCTCGGCGTTTACCGTAGCACAAACCTCTCGCCTGTGATTCCTCTCATGTCCCGTCAATCGATTTTAGATTTTAGATTTTAGATTTTAGAATTGACCCCACGGATAAATTCGGGGGTTCCTTTATCGGATACAGGTTTTTTATTTCTGGACGGATGAATTCGGGGGCTTGTATCCTGGATGCTTTCGGTCAATTACCCGCCATCAAAAATGTTTATAGTGAAGACTAAAAATCTCAAAAAAATTAGAACACTACAGTCCTCAATAAAAAAAAAATATTTTTTTTTTTTCTAGCATAATATCATAAGCGATAAAAAAAATCTACCCAAAAAACTTTATCTTAGGGTAGATGTAAGTTTTTTTCCCTACATCTAGCGAGGAGAATAAGCCTAGAGCAAATACACGCCAACCGTCCCAAATATCAAAACAACTAACCCTAAAAGTAACTCCATACTCAACCTTTGAGCATTGCCCAAAGCGACAAGAATTTGCTGCCGCACCACAAACGCCAACAGCCAGCAAATCTCCGCCTTCAGCCAAGCCAAAAGGCCTCGCCCCAACAGATATTGCCGGCGAGCGTTCTCAGAAGTAATCCGTACCGGATAATTAAAAGTATGCCGATAGCGCGATACCGCAGTTAAAACCGCAAAAATAATGGCAGCAACCGCCGGCATGATCCAAATCTTGACAACTCCCCGGCCTAAAGGCGAGGGGATTCTTGGTTCATGGGGACTACTCATGTAGCTTGCCCTCCCCAAAATTCACGCTCGTTGTGCCCCACCGCTGTATATCCACGCTGCAACACCACTTGGGCGGCTGCAACATCTCGATTCGTTTCATAGCCACAGGTTTGACATTTATGCACCCTTTGAGACAGTTCCTTTTTACCTGTATGGGTTTGGCACTTGGGGCAGGTCTGGCTAGTACCATGAGCATCTACCTTGGCGAAGTACACACCTCGCTTAAAGCAGATATGACTCAAAATGTTGAGAAACTGCCCAAACCCCGCATCTAGGGTGTGCTTACACAGCATCCCGGCTGACATGGCTTTGAGATTCAAGTCCTCGGCAAATACTGTTTGGGCTCCGTCGCACAAATGATGAGCGGTCTTAAAGTGAAAGTCTTTCCGAGAATTCGAGATGTACTCGTGGTGTTTGGCAATTTGATGGTGAAGCTGACGAAATTTCCTAGAGCCTTTCTTCTTCCGTTTCAGTTGACGTTGCAGCGATTTCAGCTTGCGTTGTCCACCCACAAAGAATCGAGGTCTATCAATCAATTCACCATCAGACGTTGCCAAAAAATGTTCTAGCCCTAAATCAATCCCCAATCCATGCCCTGATGCCGAGACTTGAGGCACTTCAACCTTACATTGTAAAGTAAGCATGGCCCAGTAGCCAGATGCCCGTTTCACAACGCGAATTTGCTTGACCTCAAAGCCTTCAGGGATTGGGCGCGATAGGTGCATTTTGACGCTTCCAATCTTGGGCAAGTTGACCCAATGGATGCCATTAAAGCGCTTAACAGATTCTAGATTCAATTGAGGAAACACTACGGAGCGCATCCGCTTTTTGAATCTAGGAAAGCCGTGTCCGCGATCCCACCTTGCTACAAACGCCGCCTCTAACTGGCGCAACACTTGCTGCAAGACATGGGTGTGAGGGAGCTTCAATTCGGGGATTGACTTCTTTGCCAATGCCAGTGTTTTGCATTGGCCCGCAAAGGTTGGACGCGGTGCATCGGCAGGGATGATGTATTCCTGTTTGATGCTGCACGAGTTGATATCACACTTGCGAGAATTGAGCCAATCCTTCCGTTCCCGCAACGCAAACTTATAGACCTTGCGACAGATGTTCAGCCACAGGTCAAATGTTTCGCGTTGCGCGTTGGTGGGAATGAGCTTGTACTCGTAGGTTAGATTCAACATTTGACACTCCCTAGCCTAAAGGCGTAGGGATTCTTAATTCATCGACTGACCTTTAAGCGCTATGTCCTTTCGGCA
>NZ_JAUBTU010000120.1:6011-19872 GCF_036705085.1 Microcoleus sp. B6-A1 | reverse complement strand
TCCCGCCCGTCCTTTTTGGACGGGCGGGACGCCCATCCCACTTTCAAGAGTGGAAGTTATTTAATTCTCATTCCTAAGTTATAGCGTGCCTCAGATTTTCTACGATATTTCATGCCATATCTCCGCGACACCCTACAACTTAGTCTAAATTAATCATTTTTTAACAGACAGGCGTTGGCCCGATCGCGGAAACAAGCAAGTGCGATCGATCGCACTTGCTTCACCGCCGATTTATTCAAACAACACAAAATTAATTAATCCTCAGTGTCCACAAAAACAGTCACAGCCGCCACCGCGATTAGCATTTCATCATTTTTATCATTCAGAGAGGCGATCGCCCTTCCTGGGACAATCATGCCTCCTTGCTCCACAATCAGAGTTTTGCTGCCAAAAGGGAGCACCGCCAACACCTCCTGTTCCCGCACTTGTTCCGGGTAAGGAACAGCCACCTTAACCTCAACAATCATCTGATTCGGGTCAGTCAAACCCGCCACTTCCCAGACGCCTAGGAGAGCATTATGGGCGATCGCATTCCGTACAGCCCTTGCACAGGCTACAGTCGGTTCCTGCCCGTGCTGGTCAATACCCATCCCCATTTCAATGATGAAACATTTACGTGCCATTGTTGCCCCTTGGTTGATTTTTGTTTGTAGTCGTTAGCGAAGCTTGCAGAAGACGATCGCACTTTTTGCCAAAACAATTATCAACCAAACTGACCGCTCTCGATATTATTTTATAAATTGATATCACAACAAAAGAATAATACCAGTCTTAAAAAACAATCCAACTGTAGGCAACCTTCAAACCCTTATGAAATCAGTCCTTCTCAATCTCAAATCTCAAATGGTATAACTTATGGTAATATAACCAAATTCAGCTTTCCTCGCGGACTGCCAAACTCATCGCCAGCTTGAATCATGGATAGTTTTCTACCAATTGCCTACTTTCAAAACCAATTTCTCCCATTTACCGACGCCAAAATTTCCATAGCAACCCACGCACTGCACTACGGAACCGGAGTTTTAGGCGGGTTGCGGGGAATTCCCGACCCCCAAAATGCCGATCGAATCTTGCTATTTAGATTAGACCGCCACTGTCAAAGATTAAGTCAAAGTGCCAGCTTCCTCCACTGCGATTTACCAGCCAGCAAAATTCAACAAATAATTATTGATTTTGTCCAGAAAAACCAACCAACAAAATCATTTTATATCCGCCCTTTTATCTACACATCCAGTTTAGGAATTGCCCCCCGACTGCACAACGTAGAAACCGACTTTTTTGTCTACGGATTAGAACTTTCCGACTATTTGCCCAAAGAAGGAGTCAACTGTAGAATTAGCTCTTGGTATCGCCAAGAAGACCGCAGTTTGCCCTTAAGAGGTAAAATTAGCGGCGCCTACATCACCTCAGCTTTAGCCAAAACCGAAGCAGTAGAATCCGGCTTCGACGAAGCTATTATGATGAACACTCAGGGAAAAGTCAGCGAAGCTTCAGGAATGAACATATTTATCGCCAGAAACGGTAAATTAGTTACTCCCGGTTTCGATCAAGATATTCTCGAAGGAATTACCAGAGACAGCGTAATCACAATCGCCAGAGACTTAGGAATTGAAGTCATAGAAAGACCCGTTGATAGATCAGAACTGTTGATTGCAGACGAAATTTTCCTCTGCGGAACCGCAGCCAAAATTACGCCAATTAAGCGAGTAGAAAACTATCACTTGCCCACAAACCGACCCATCACCGAAAAGATTTTGGACAAACTAACCGGGATTATCGAAAATCGCGACAGCAATTATAAAGACTGGGTATTTCCGATTGATCTTAATTAACCGTTTGTAGTGAGGAGTTCAGTCCTTCTTTTAAGGACTAAATTCCTCACTACAAACCATCAACTGGACTGCCGTGTCCTTACCCGTCTGCTCTATTTCATCGGCTTAAAAACTTCTATATCGACGCTCCAGAATTAACTACATCGATAATTAAGAAATGCTATGGAAGCTCGAGAATTTTACGAACAAGGATTCGACCTCGGTCGCAGGGGGCTGTACGAGGAAGCAGTTGCAGCTTTTACTGAAGCAATAAATCTCAATCCTGACTTTGTAGAAGCTTACATGATTCGTGCTACTGCTCGAAGTGGAACAGGAGATTTACAGGGGGGAATTGAAGATTTTGAGAAAGCTATGGATATCTACAGGGCTAGAGGACAATCGCAAATAGCTGATATGCTTTTAGTCCCCTGGAGTGCGCTGCACAATGAAATTAGGTTTAAGGACTAAATTCCTTACTACAAACTAAAGTTCACTCACACAAAGCAGCCGCATGATGGCGAATGTGATCCTCAATAAAACTCGCCACAAAATAATAGCTGTGATCGTAACCTTCCTGCATCCTTAAAGTTAGCGGCTGTCCCGCTTTTGCACAAGCTTCCGCGAACACTTCCGGCAACAACTGCCCGTCAGCCAGATACGAGTCAGCAGTGCCGCAGTCAATCAGAATCGGAGAGTTGTATTGCGCCTCAAGCACCAATTCGCTAGCATCCCAAGCCTTCCAGAGTTCTTTGTCGCCACCGAGGTAGTGCCCGAATATTTTTTGTCCCCAAGGGCAGCTCATTGGCGCGGAAATAGGCGCAAAAGCGGAAACTGAAAGATAGCGAGATCCATTTTTCAAAGCGCAAATTAAAGCCCCGTGTCCGCCCATCGAATGACCGAAAATTCCCTGTTTTTCGGGTATCGCTGGAAAATTTTCGGCGATTAAATTCGGCAATTCATCAACGACATAACTGTACATTCGATAGTGAGCATTCCAAGGTGCGGCTGTCGCATCAACATAAAAACCCGCACCACTTCCTAAATCCCAATCCTCATCTTCCCCAGGAATACCAGTATTGCGCGGGCTAGTGTCGGGTGTAACCAGCATTAACCCATATTTTGCCGCAAATTGCTGCGCCCCCGCTTTTGCCATAAAGTTCTCTTCTGTGCAGGTTAAACCTGATAGAAAATACAAAACTGGTACGGGTTGAGATAAAGCTTGCGGCGGCTGATAAACTGCGAATTTCATCTCGCTGTTGCAAGCGGAGGATTGATGGCTGTAAAAGCCGAGTTTGCCACCGAAACTTTTCTGTTCTTTGTGCAGTTTTAGGGAGTCTGATATCATGTTAATTCTCTTTCATTTTTGAATTAATTTTTTTTTAACCGCAGAGGGCGCAGAGGGCGCAGAGGAAGAGGGAAGAGAGAAAGATTTTTGTTCAAAATGTCAAAACTGTGCGAATTACTTCGCCTTTGTGCATTAAATCAAAGGCTTCGTTGATTTTGTCTATCGGCATTACCTGAGTTACCAGACTGTCAATATCAATTTTACCGTCCATGTACCAATCAACAATCTTAGGAACATCAGTTCTGCCTTTTGCGCCACCAAAAGCCGTCCCTTTCCAAACCCTACCAGTTACTAGCTGAAACGGGCGGGTACTAATTTCTTGACCGGCTCCCGCTACCCCGACAATTACGCTCACGCCCCAACCTTTGTGGCAGCATTCTAAAGCTTGGCGCATCACATTAATGTTGCCGATACATTCAAAACTGTAATCTGCTCCGCCTTTGGTTAAATCTACTAAATAAGGCACTAAATCGCCTTCCACTTCGCGGGGATTGACAAAGTGAGTCATGCCGAATTTTTCCGCCATCTCTCGCTTGTCGGGATTCAAGTCTACGCCGACAATCATGTTAGCTCCCACCATGCGAGCCGCTTGAATTACATTCAAACCCACGCCGCCCAAACCGAAAACTACCACATTAGAACCAGGCTCTACTTTCGCAGTATTGATGACAGCGCCGATGCCAGTTGTTACGCCGCAGCCGATTAAACAAACTTTATCAAAAGGAGCATCTTCGCGAATTTTTGCTACCGCAATTTCTGGCAATACTGTATAATTAGCAAAGGTAGAAGTTCCCATGTAATGGTATAGTTTCTGCCCATCTATGGAAAATCGGCTCGTGCCGTCGGGCATCACTCCCTGGCCTTGAGTTACGCGAATTGCTTGACAGAGGTTAGTTTTTCGGCTCAAACAATATTCGCAGTTGCGACATTCGGGAATGTATAGAGGAATTACCCGATCGCCCACTTTGACACTCGTGACTCCCGGCCCCACTTCTGCGACAATCCCGGCTCCCTCGTGGCCTAAAATAGCCGGAAACAAGCCTTCAGGATCTGCACCGGAAAGAGTGTAAGCGTCAGTGTGACAAACACCCGTCGCTTTAATTTCCACCAACACCTCTCCAGCGCGCGGCCCATCTAGATCGACCGTTTCAATGCTCAAAGGTTTGCCGGCACTGCGAGCAACTGCTGCTTTTACTTTCATGCTTTCTCCCTGCTATCGATTTGTCAATTGACCCGTCAATATGTATTGTATTACTTAAGACGAAAATAGCAACAAATCTATGACAAAATTAATTGTAATTACCGGAGTCAGTCGCGGTCTTGGTCTTGCCATGACCGAAAAGTTTATGGAATTGGGACATAGAGTTTTGGGATGCGCCCGTTCTTCCGAAGCGGTGGAAAAACTCAACCAAAAATATAGTGCGCCCCACCATTTTACTTGTGTGGATGTCACCAACGACGATCGAGTAAAAGCTTGGGCAACAGAAATGCTGGCAAAAAATGAGCCGCCAGATTTGTTAATTAATAATGCAGGCGTAGCTAATCATCTCGCGCCTCTTTGGAATGTCAGCCACGAAGAATTTTCGCAGGTAATTGATGTTAACATTAAAGGTACGGCTAATGTAATTCGCCACTTTGTCCCGGCAATGATTGCTCGAAAAAGTGGCATAATTGTCAACTTTAGTTCTGGTTGGGGAAGGTCAACTTCGCCGGAAGTCGCGCCCTATTGCGCTTCCAAGTGGGCAATAGAAGGACTTACGCGATCGCTCGCTCAAGAATTGCCCGCAGGTATGGCAGCAGTTCCTTTGAATCCGGGGATAATTCACACCGATATGCTGGACATTTGTTTCGGAGAAGATGCGGCAAATTACCCGTCAGTCAAAGCATGGGTGCAAAAAGCAGTTCCTTTCTTACTAAAATTAAAACCTTCAGATAACGGAATGCCGCTGACTGTTCCTGGATAATACAGAAACCCTGGCAGGATTTACGCACATCTCTCTTTTCTTCCCCTCAGCGCCCTCTGCGCTCTCTGCGGTTCATAAAAAAAATCTCAAAAATGAAATAAAATTGCTATATTCCCAAATCAAAACTCTTTCCCCAAATAGCCACTGTGAACTTGCCGCTAACCTCCCCCTCGCAAACCGAAACCCGCAAAGCAGACCACCTGCGGATTTGCCTCGAAGAAGACGTACAATTTCGCGAAACTACCAGCGGCCTCGAACGCTACCGTTTTGAACACTGCTGTTTGCCAGAACTCGATCGCACCCAAATCGATTTAACCTCCACATTTCTCGGCAAAAAACTAGCCGTTCCCCTGCTAATTTCCTCGATGACCGGCGGCACAGAATTAGCCCAGACAATCAATTATCGCCTCGCCGATGTCGCTCAAGAATACAAACTGGCAATGGGAGTTGGTTCCCAGCGAATTATTGTAGAAAATCCTGAACTAGCTCCTACATTTGCCGTCCGTCGCCGCGCTCCAGATATTCTGCTGTTTGCCAATATCGGAGCCGTTCAATTAAACTACAATTACGGTTTGGAAGAGTGCCAAAAAATTGTTGATCTTTTAGAAGCAGATGCCCTAATTTTGCACCTCAATCCGCTGCAAGAGTGCGTCCAAACCGAAGGCGATACTAACTTTAAAGGACTGCTCGATAAAATTGCCAAATTGTGCGATCAATTACCAGTACCAGTTATTGCTAAAGAAGTCGGCAACGGTATTTCAGGAAAAATGGCAAAGAAATTGCTCGCCGCCGGGGTAGGTGCGATCGACATTGCCGGGGCCGGAGGCACTTCTTGGGCGAAAATAGAAGGAGAGCGAGCTAAAGATAGCAAGCAGCGCAGGTTAGGCGCAACCTTTGCCGACTGGGGAATACCGACAGCCGAGTGCATTGTCAGCACCCGCGCCGTAGCGCCGGATGTTCCTCTGATTGCCTCTGGAGGCTTGCAGAATGGGTTGGATGCAGCGAAGGCTCTCGCCCTTGGCGCGGATATTGCGGGACTGGCGCGGCCGTTTCTACAAGCTGCAGCGGAATCGGAATCAGCAGCAGGCGTTCTAGCTGAGGTTTTAATTGCAGAAATCGCCACCGTGATGTTCTGTACGGGCTGCGGTAATTTGGATGAGTTAAAACATTCTGGGGTTTTGGGCAGTTGCCAAAATACGTAGGTTTGTCTAGGTTTTCTAAGAATTTGACGAAAACCAACAAGAATTGTTATAAACTGGAAAAACGCTTGATTAGTGCGGGTTGCTAAAGCTTACTGGGTGTGAAAACCACAGAAAAACACTTGGCACAAACTAATCATCAAAAAACCAAATATTTCAAGTCCTCTGCTAATCAATGCAGTCTCTAACTGGGAAGATTAGGTCAACCTGAGCAATCAGGAAGCTTATAGCACTTAGTCTAGGCTAAACATAGACCGCTAAGTTTGATTTACAGATTTCTGTAGGTTTTTAGAAGCGGTTTTGGAAAGGTTAAGATAAAAGTGAGTCAGTTGGCAGTTGGCAGTTGTTAGTTGGCAGTTGGCAGTTGGCAGTTGTTAGTTGGCAGTTGTTAGTTGGCAGTTGTTAGTTGGCAGTTGTTAGTTGGCAGTTGTTAGTTGGCAGTTGGCAGTTGGCAGTTGGCAGTTGGCAGTTGTTAGTTGGCATTAGTCAACAGGTAACAGTTAACAGTTAACAGAGGCTTGTAGGGTGCGTCAGTTAGAACACTTACGCTTACAAGGGAAAAACTTCTGTACTGACGCACCCTACTATCGTCTTTTAAATGCCGAACAGCTTAGTCAACAGTTAACAGTTAACAGTCAACAGTCAACAGTCAACAGTTAACAATTACCAATTACCAATAATCTAATGAAAGATTTCCTAAAATATACCTGTGCAAGTTTACTGGGAACCTTCCTAGGAATGTTGCTGCTGGGCAGCATCGGATTGGGGGGACTCGTACTGCTAATTGCTCTGGCGGCATCGTCGTCTAAAGATTCAGGCCCGCAAGTTAAAGATAAGTCGGTATTGGTATTAGACCTTTCTTTAAATATCACCGACAGCAAACCGAGCCGTAGCACTAGCGCGGCGATTGAAGAAGTGCTTTCGGAAGATTCCGGCGATACAGTGACGCTGCGGACTGTTTTAGACACGATCGAATATGCGAAAAAAGACCCGAAAATCGTTGGTATTTATCTCGAAGGCAGCTCAATTTCCAGCAGCAGCGGGTTTGCCAATCTCAAAGAAGTTCGAGGGGCCTTGCAGCGTTTCCGAGATGCCAAAAAACCCATTTTTGCTTACCAGATGGACTGGAATGAGCGAGATTATTACCTCGGTTCCGTTGCTAATACAATTGCAGTCAATCCTTACGGCGCTTTGGAAATCAACGGTTTTAGCAGTCAGGCAATGTTTTTCACTGGTGCTTTGGAAAAATACGGCGTGGGAGTGCAAGTAACTCGCGTCGGCAAATACAAGTCAGCCGTTGAGCCGTTTTTGCTCACAAAAATGAGTCCCGAAAATCGCCAGCAAACTCAAAAGTTGCTCGGAGATATGTGGGGAGAATACCTGCAAACTGTCGCCCCGAGTCGCAAAGTGACTGTTCCGCAACTGCAAGCGCTTGCAGATAATGGCGGAACTTTGATGGCTGACGAAGCTCTCAAAAACAAGTTAGTTGATAAAGTTGTATACTTTGACGAAATATCGACCGAACTCAAAAAACTCACCGGAACCGATCGCGAAAACAAATCTTTCAAGCAAATTAGTTTGAAAAACTACGCGAGAATTGCTGAGAATAAAAACTCAAGTCATGCTAACAAGAAAAACCAAATTGCTATACTTTACGCTGAAGGAGAGATTGTAGACGGCGAAGGGGGCCCGACTCAAGTAGGAGGCGATCGCATCGCTCAAGCAATGCGGAAAATCCGAGAAGATGACGACGTAAAAGCAGTGGTTTTGCGCGTCAACAGTCCCGGAGGCAGCGCGACGGCGGCCGAAGTAATTGCACGCGAAGTGATGCTGACGGGGAAAAAGAAACCAGTTATTGTTTCAATGGGCAAT
The DNA here is from genome assembly GCF_036705085.1 of Microcoleus sp. B6-A1. Lineage (NCBI taxonomy): Bacteria > Bacillati > Cyanobacteriota > Cyanophyceae > Oscillatoriales > Microcoleaceae > Microcoleus > Microcoleus sp. B6-A1. Next base: position 11,681 of record NZ_JAUBTU010000120.1, on the reverse strand, counting down.
TTAGCAGCATCCGGCGGCTATTGGATTTCGATGGGTTCCAACCGCATTTTTGCCGAACCCAATACGATTACTGGTTCGATTGGCGTTTTTGGAATGCTGTTTAACGCCGAAAAGGTGGCTGCTAACAACGGCCTAACTTGGGACGTGGTAAAAACCGCCCGCTTTGCGGATACTAAAACGGTTTCCCGTCCGAAAAATCCTCAAGAATTGGCGAATATTCAGAGGGTAGTCGATCGCATTTACGATCGATTTATTACTAAAGTCGCCACCTCCCGCAAACTGCCGAAAAACCAGGTACAAGAAATTGCTCAAGGCAGGGTGTGGTCTGGTACGGCGGCGAAAGAGTTGGGTTTAGTCGATGAAATTGGCGGTCTTGAAGATGCTGTCAGAGAGGCAGCGAAGCAAGCTAAACTCGGCGACGATTGGAAGTTGGAAGAATATCCAAAACGCCGCACTTTGGAGGAGCGAATTTTGGAAAAAATTTCCGGCGTTCACGTTTTGAAACCAGCCGCCAAACTCGACCCGCTAACGGCCGAATTTAAGAAAATGCAAGATGAATTGGCTGTGATCAAGTCGATGAACGACCCGCAGGGGGTTTATGTTCGCTTGCCTTTCAATTTGCGGATTGATTAATTAATTGATACCCAATCCGGGATTTTTACCTCTTTATTCTTCAGTCCCCCTCTGTGCGGACGAAAGTTTTGCTCTTGAACCGTTGCAAGCGCTGAGTCTGATAGGGGTTTTTAACCCGGATTTGGTAAAAGTAGGCTGACCAAGAATTTCTTGATGGTACAGCCCCCGGATTTATCCGTGGAATCAATCCAAAATCCAAAATCGAAAATCCTCAAGCCCCCGCATTTATCCGTGGGCTCGCCTCTAAAATCTAAAATCTAAAATCTAAAATCTAAAATCGATTGACACACCTACCAACAACTGAAAAACCCGGTTTCTGGAAGAAACCGGGTTTATGAATACCCTAAAAGTCGATCGACTGGGAATTGGCAATATTTGTTATGCAGCACGCTGAGTTAACAATCCCCAGATGAATAGTAGAACGATCGCACCTACGACTGCAAAAGCTATGCTGGGTAGGCTAATTACTCCGAAGGATGCTCCCCCGCTAGTCCCCAGTAAGACTTGACCTAGATAACCTCCCACTAGGGCGCCCAAAATTCCTAAACCTGTTGTTGCCAGAAAGCCGCCGCCTTGAGTTCCCGGATAAATGGCTTTGGCGATCGCACCGGCAATCAGTCCTAAAACGATCCAAGCAATAATTCCCATTTCTCTTTCTCCTGAATACTTAAACTTTTCTTGTGCCTTGTCTTATGTTCTTAGAATAACAACCGCTATCGAGCCATTACCTCTACCGCAGGGAGGAACCGAAAGTGGTAGGATTTCTCATGAATCGTCCCAGTTTGAGGCTTTTTAATATCTCAAAAGAGTTAAGCCACTTTTTCTAGGGAAGAAAGGTACTTATGCTCAAGGCAAAAAGGAAATAGGAGAATCTTTTCTGGGACTTTTTGTGTTTTACTGGTAAAAAAATTACAATATTTCTGTGAAATGAGGAAAGTTTGCGCCCGATGAATCTGACTCTGTGCATGATTGTGAAGAATGAAGAGGCAACACTGTCGCGGACTTTGGACAGCGTTAAGGGTGTTGTTGACGAAATGGTGGTGGTGGATACGGGATCGGGCGATCGCACCCGTGAAATTGCCCGAGAATCCGGGGCGAGGGTTTATGACTTTGAATGGTGCGACGACTTCGCAGTGGCGCGCAACGAGTGTCTGAAGCACGCCCAGGGCGACTGGATTTTGGTATTAGATGCCGATGAGGTTTTGGTACCGGAGATTGTACCTCAAATAAAGCCGGCAATTGCGAGCGATCAACTGCTGCTAATCAATCTCATCCGCCAAGAAATCGGTGCCTCTCAATCTCCCTATTCCCTAGTGTCGCGCTTGTTTCGCAATCGCCTCGATATCCGCTTTTCTCGCCCTTACCACGCAATGGTAGACGACAGCGTGGCTGAGATTTTGCAGAGGGAACCCAAATGGAAAATAGCTTCTCTCCCCGATGTGGCGATTTGGCACTCTGGTTATCAAAAAGATGCGATCGCCGCAAAAAGTAAATTCCAAAAAGCTCAAGCAGCAATGGAACGCTATATCGCTTATTATCCAAACGATGCCTATGCTTGTAGCAAATTAGGTGCGCTGTATGTAGAAAGCGGGCAAATCGGGCGGGGAATTAATTTATTAACCAAAGGCTTGACGGCTGCGGCAATTGATGATTCTATTGTTTACGAACTCAACTATCATTTGGGAATTGCTTATCGCCAGCAGCAGCAGTTTGCCAAAGCAAAAGAACACTATCAAGCGGCAATTAATACAAGTGTGTTCCCGCCGCTCAAGTTGGGTGCTTACAATAATTTGGGCAATTTGTTCAAAGATGAAGGAGATTTGAAATCTGCTGAAAAAGCTTACAAAGCAGCTTTAAAAATTGACCCCAATTTTGCAGCAGGTCACTATAATTTAGGACTGACGCTGAAGGCAGCCGGAAATTTAGCAGATGCGATCGCCTATTACCGACAAGCGATAAAAATCGATCCAGAACACGCGGAAGCTCATCAAAACTTGGCAGTAGCCTTGCTGAAAATCGGCAAAATGCCAGAAAGTTTAGCAGAATTCAAAAGAGCGATCGCCCTTCACGAACAGCGCCGCCCTTTTGAAGCAGAACGCCTGCGCCGGGGACTACAAGAAATGGGTTTAATGTAACTGACATCTTGCACCCTCCGTCAAAAACCTGTAGGGGCGGGTTCACCAATAGCTTTAAAGGATACCCAAAGACTCAAAAACCCGCCCCCACCCCGCGCTCAAGTTTTTTATTGACAGTTGTGCAAGATATAAGATGTAAGAAATAAAATCAAGCAATTATCTCTACTTTGCCGCTATCCAAATCGTAGCGGCCCCCAACAACTTTAAGCTTGCCCGCTTTCACTGCTTTAGCTAAAATAGGCGACGCTAATTTTAACTTATTTACATTCATTTTCACGTTAGCTCTGACTGCGTTATCCCAGGCATCGCCTTTTTGACCTTTGGTCGAATCAACTGCCGGTTTAATCGCCGCCACCAAAGTGCTAATGTGACCCGGCACAGCTTTGCCATCTAAAGCTGCTTTGACAGCACCGCAGCGTTCGTGACCCAGAATTACTAATAGTGGCACGCCTAATTCTAAGGTCGCATATTCCATATTCCCGAGAACCACATCGTCGAGAAAATTTCCAGCTACTCGGATATCAAATAAATCCCCTAATCCTTGGTCGAAAATAATTTCGGGAGCAACCCGCGAATCAGAACAAGCCAGGATGGTTGCAAACGGATGTTGACCCTTTGCTACTTCTACAACTCGCGATCGAGCTTGGTCGGGAAATGTCCGTTTTTGCTGAAGGTAGCGTTGATTACCCGCCATCAATTTCTTAAGAGCACCGTCGGGGGTAATGTCAGAGATTGCCTCTGCCTTTACTGCTTCGGCTTGTAAAAACGCAGGTGCCAAGCTTGCCGCCAGCATCCCTGCACCAGCCCTCAACATTAAATTCCGTCGCGAAATCATACCTGTTCTTTCGCTTTTAGTCATTGCTTGCAACTCGGTTCAATTGTTTGTATTTCTTAGCATAATATATACCACAAGCTCAGTCAGACTTCTTTGATTTTTCTTTACAAGCTGCTCCGGCTTAATGTAAACTTCAAAAAAGCGGCCCATTTTTATTTCATTCCTATTTTATTTAGTAAAGTCAACGGCAGTCATCCTTCTGCGGACAGGGATGCTAGAATGTATCTAAAACGACTATTTTTTATCAATGGCTCGAAATGTCCTACGTCGCCAGCATTCATATCTATCCGGTAAAGTCCCTTGACGGCATAGCAGTCAGTCAAGCAACTATTCTAGCCAGCGGAGCTCTAGAAGGCGATCGCTCTTTTGCAATTTGCGATGCAGCCGGAGAATTGGTTAACACTAAGCACAACAGCGGAGTCAGTTTTCTACGCTTATCCTTTGACATCAAAAAGAGAATTGCCGGCCTGAAAATTCAAGGCACCGAACAAGAAATATTTTTTCATGTAGATAGAGAACGCTTGGCAATAGAATGTTGGTTGAGCAACTACTTCGGTTTCCCTGTCAAATTAATTGAAAACTTGCTGACAGGTTTTCCCGACAATACCGCTGCACCAGGGCCAAGCATTATCAGTACCGAAACAATTGCCGAAGTTGCATCTTGGTTTCCGAGAGTTTGCGTTAACGAGATGCGCCATCGCTTGCGAGCTAATATTGAAATAGGAGATGTCCCGGCTTTTTGGGAAGACCAACTTTTACCACAAGCCGATGAAATTGTGAGGTTTAAAATAGGGACTGTAATATTTGAAGCTATTAATCCCGGTCATCCCTGTATCCTATCTACGCAAAATTATGGGGCGCAAGCAAGCGATCTAAATTTTAAAAATATACTAACAGCCAAGCAGAAGGAAATTATGCCTGACTTGGTAAAAAAAGGGCATTTAAATCACTTTAGTCGGCTGATAGTTAACACGCGGCTCGCACCTCAACCAGCAGAAAAAATATTACATATAGGAGACGAAGTTCAAATTATCACCGTCAGCAAATCCCTATTTAATACCATTTCTGATTAGTTGTAGGTTATGAGTCCGATCGAGCCGGCGGCAACTCCAAAGTAAGTTGACCTAAAACACCAGTTCTAAAATCGTTTAACATCTGCCGCGCCGTTCGTTCGACATCTCCTTTATACCTGTCTTTTGCTACCTCGTGCAAATAATCTTCACCATTACTAGAGGCTGGATCTAATTTATACCTGGATTTGAAACCAGATAGTGATATCAACGTGTCATCAGCAGCCTCAATCCCTAGGAGCAAATCTACCATCGCTGCTGCTACTACCTGATTGTCGTAAGCTGCTTCGCCAATATCTTCGCAAATAGCTAGTTTTATGGCATTTTCTTGATTGTTAATTCGGGTTGGGATCACTCCAGGCGCGTCTAATAATTCAATTTCGTCGGAAATACGAATCCATCGGAGCGATCGAGTTACTCCTGCTCTGCGGGCACTGTCTACCACTCTCTTCCCTAACAACCGATTAATTAAAGCCGATTTTCCCACATTGGGAAATCCCATTACCACTGCCCGGACTGGACGGGGCAGCATACCTCGATCGAACCTTCTTTGATTTAGCTGCACCCCAGCATTCTGCACCGCATCCGCCACATCATGTACTCCGTGACCGTGCTCGGCATTAGTAAAATATGCAGTTTCCCCCTGGGACTCAAACCATGTTTCCCACGCCTCGCGCGATCGAGGCGTAATCATATCCATGCGGTTGACGACCAATACTCGCGGCTTGCCGCCCACCCAACTCGGCATTTGGGGGTGATAAGTAGCCAATGGAATGCGGGCATCTCGGACTTCGAGCACCACATCTACCCGCTTTAGCTGTTCTTTTAATGCCCGTTCAGCTTTGGCAATGTGACCGGGATACCAGTGAATTTTCATTAGTTATTAGTTATTAGTCATTAGTTATTAGTCATTAGTCAGCAGTCATTAGTCAGCAGTCATTAGTCAGCAGTCATTAGTCAGCAGTCATTAGTCAGCAGTCATTAGTCAGCAGTCATT
>NZ_JAUBTU010000120.1:0-5911 GCF_036705085.1 Microcoleus sp. B6-A1 | reverse complement strand
AGTCATTAGCCATTAGTCGCTGTGTCAGGGCGGGTTTACGCATACCCTGGATTTACATAATAGATACGGGTGAACCCGCCCCTACAGAATCTACGTTGATTTAGTCGGACACGATATAACACGTGACTAATAACTAATGACGAATGACTAATAACTAAGGCACAATCAAAACTGCACAAGGAGACAGATTGATTACCCGACTGGTAACGCTGTCAGACGCCCCATCATCGGTTAAACCCATCCCCCGACAGCCCATCACAATCAAATCGGCCCCAATTTCGTCCGCCACATCGCAAATCGTGAAAGCAGGTTTGCCTTCCCGTTCGATGATTTCAGCTTCAATTCCCTGCTGGGAAAACATCGATTGGGCCTCAGAAAGAAGTTTGGCGACTGCTTCGGGGGAAGTCATCACCTCGCGCGCGGGGGCGTCGGCCTCCTCGGCTGGGGGCTCGACTACCGAGAGAATAACTAAACGAGCACCGTAGGTTTTTACGATATTGACCACCTTTTCGGCAGCTTCGCGGGCTTCTCGGCTTTGGTCTACAGGAAATAAGACTGTCTTGAACATACTGCACATCTCCGGGACACGGACTCCGATAAAATGTTTAGGTTAAGCCAATCAGTGCCGTTTGTTCCATCTTCCGTTTTTTGTACGGGCGCGGTTGAATGCGTCCGAGGCCGGGGTGCAAGTTACCAGTGCCGCCATTTCAACGGAATTCGACAAAAACACACATATTAGGAGGTTAATCCTGTGACAAAAAAAACTGTAGCAAATTTATCGGCATCGGACTTATCGGGCAAACGGGTATTGGTGCGGGCGGACTTTAACGTGCCGCTCGACAACGGCAATATCACCGATGATACTCGCATCCGGGCGGCTCTGCCGACAATTCAAGATTTAGCGTCCAAGGGCGCTAAGGTGATTTTGTGCAGCCACTTCGGCCGTCCCAAGGGTGTGACGGAGAAGTTGCGCTTGACGCCGGTTGCTGTGCGCCTGTCGGAATTGTTGGGCAAAGAGGTCAAAAAGACTGACGACTGCATTGGTGATGAAGTCGCTGCTACAGTCGCGGCGATGCAAGATGGCGATGTGCTGTTGCTGGAAAATGTCCGCTTCTACCCAGAGGAGGAGGCAAACGACCCAGAATTTGCTAAGAAGTTAGCTTCTGTGGCCGATTTGTATGTCAATGATGCTTTTGGTACGGCTCACCGGGCTCACGCTTCTACTGAGGGCGTTACTAAGTATCTGAGTCCTTCTGTGGCTGGGTTTTTGATGGAGAAGGAACTGCAATATCTCGGCAGTGCGATCGACAATCCTCAGCGTCCTTTAGCTGCTATAATCGGCGGTTCTAAGGTTTCCAGCAAGATTGGAGTCATTGAAAAACTGCTCGAAAAGTGCGACAAACTGCTGTTGGGCGGTGGCATGGTTTTCACCTTCTACAAAGCTCGTGGCTTGAACGTTGGCAAGTCTTTGGTGGAAGAGGACAAGCTGGAACTGGCTAAGTCTTTGGAAGCTAAGGCGAAGGAACGGGGAGTTACTTTTCTGTTACCTACTGATGTGGTAGTTGCTGACAAGTTTGCTGCTGATGCTAACACTCAAACTGTCTCTGTTGAAAGCATCCCCGACGGTTGGATGGGTTTGGATATCGGCCCGGATTCAGTAAAAACTTTCCAAGATGCTTTGGCCGATTGCAAAACGGTCATCTGGAACGGGCCGATGGGCGTGTTTGAGATGGAGAAGTTTGCTGTGGGAACTGAAGGTATTGCTCATTCTTTGGCTGGACTTACTAAAACTGGTACTACCACAATTATCGGTGGTGGTGACTCGGTGGCGGCTGTGGAACAGTTGCATTTAGGTGAACAAATGAGCCACATTTCTACGGGTGGCGGTGCTAGTTTGGAGCTGCTAGAAGGTAAGGAATTGCCTGGTGTTGCTGCTTTAGATGAAGCTTAATTAAGTTAAGTAGGGCGGGCTTGGCCCGCCTTGCTGTCAGCAGGTCTAAATCATTGGCTGCGAATCATTTTTTTGAATATTTACCGCAGAGGGCGCAGAGAACGCAGAGCAAGAGGAAAGAGAGAGGGATATGGGTTTAAAGTCTATAGTTTGCTAGTATAATTTGTTTGAAGTAGCAGTGAGGTTTGTTTGTGAAACTTAAACTCTTGGCAACTGTAACGGCAAGTTTAGCTTTGTTTGGGCTGGCAGATCCCGTTAAGGCTCAAAATCCAGATCATGTTAGGCAATTGCTGGAAACTAAAGAGTGCGAAGGCTGTGACTTGAGAAATGCTGATTTGTTCAAGGCTAGCTTGTACAGAGCTAATTTAAGAGGAGCCGATTTAAGCGGAGCAAATCTCTATGAAGCTAATTTGCTAGAAGCGGATTTAAGTGATGCTAATTTGGCCAATGCTAACTTAGTTAATGCCGAAATGTACGGGGCTGAATTGAATGGTGCTAATCTGCGAAATGCGGATTTGTCTAATGCTTTTTTGGGGCGAGCGAATCTGACGAGTGCTGATTTGCGCGGTGCTAAACTTTTTAATGCGAATCTGGGGGAAGCTTATCTGTTGCAAGCTAATTTGTCGAATGCCGATTTGAGGCGTTCGCTGCTGTTTAGAGTTAATTTGAGTCGTGCGAATTTAAGCGGAGCGGATATGTCTTTCGCGGATGTGCGGGATACTAATTTGCAGAATGCTATTTTGTCAAATACTAGGCTTCCTGGGGCTCAATTGACCGGGACAAATATTGATGCGGCGAATAACGTGCGGCAGGCTGATTTGGGACGTGGCAACTTGCGGGGTACGAATTTGGGGCCGGGGGTTTGTGTGATAACTAATTATCCTTATTGTGTTTTGAATGTGGAAGAAAAATTTTAGACTCTAGTTCCCAGATTCATCTGTGGAGTAAATCTAAAATCTAAAATCTAAAATCTTAAATCCCCTGGCTGGCTGGCGCACCCTAGGTTGAACTCCGAGCTAAGTTTGAGGTGGTTTGTATCCTCTTTCTAGGGCAAATCTCACAAGCTGGGCCCGATTGTCTAACTGTAATTTACTGAAAATGCTGCCTAAATGAGCTTGCACAGTCCGGGGGCTAATAAACAGCCGATCGCTAATTTGTTTGTTAGTATAACCCTGGATAACCTCCCAAAAAACTCTTTCCTCGGCTGGTGTTAAAGGCAAAGGTGCAGGTGCTGGCAATACTGCCACAAATTGTGGTTCCACCGCCCTACCGCTAGAAGTTTGCAGCAGGCGGACAATTTCGGCGTGAATGCGGTGAGAGCGCTCTAACTGCGCTTTTACCTTAGCTAAAATTTCTTCAGACTGAAAAGGTTTTACCAGATAATCGTCACCGCCGATCGAATGACCTTCAACTTTCGACTCCAACTCGCCTTGACCCGACAAAAATATAAAGGGGACTAACTGTCCCAAACGGGTAGTTCGCAAACGGCGACAAAACTCAAACCCGTCCATTTCCGGCATCATGACATCTGAAATTACCAAATCTGGGGGGGCATTTTCAAACATCGAGAGCGCCTCAACCCCTGAATTAGCGCATTCCACCCGATATCCTTGACTTTCCAGGTACATTGCTAAGACTGTTTGACAGTCTGCTTCGTCGTCCACCACTAATATTGTTTCCATGACAGGCTTGCACCAATTCCAGTTGGACAGTTCTTGAAACTGCCAGTCCCAAAGTAGGAACTTAAATGAGTTTACCTCCTGCCACTTGATAAAGGTTCGCAATTTCAAGACGGCACACTTTCTCAAATAGTCCAATTAGGGGCTGAGCGCCTAAAAGGGGAAGCAATAGAGGAATATGGGGAACAATACTTTCTTTGATTCGCCTATCATCAAAAGCTACAACTTTTTATGAGGTAGCGTCAACTTTTATGCAGACAATAGAAGGTAAAAGAAAGAATTTTATCCTATTATACAGAAATCTTGGTGAGACTTACACTATTCCTAGACGCGACATTGAAAGGTTTTTAGATTTTTCTGGTTCGGACACCGATACAAAAGGAACAACGCGACTAGGTGCTGCTGGGGGCGGCGCGAACACATTCGGGTCGGCAACCAACATACTTTCAATTATCGCTGCTGGTTCGGGACGACTGAACAGATACCCCTGCATGATATCGCACTGATGTTGTTTCAAAAAATCTAGTTCTGCTTCTGTTTCCACTCCCTCAGCAATTACAGTCATATTCAAACTGTGACCCAGTAAAATTACTGCTGTAGTAATAGCAGCATTTTGAGTATCTTCGTTGGCATTACGGACGAAAATTCGATCGATCTTTAAACTGTCAAAAGCAAATTGCTTAAGATATCCTAAAGTAGCGTAACCGGTGCCGAAGTCGTCAATAGCAATCCGAATTCCTAGAGCTTTAAGTTGGTTTAAAGTAGTGCCTGCTACTGTCGCATTTTCCACCAAAGCGCTTTCGGTCATTTCTAATTCTAAATTAGCAGGCTCTAAACCTGTAGTTTCCAATATTTGGACGATTCGCGCCTTGAGTTCCGGGTCGGACAACTGCCGGGCCGACAAGTTTACTGATATTGTAAAGGGCGAAAACCCCGCAGCCAGCCAACTAGCGGCTTGAGCGCAAGCTGAAAGCAGTACCCACTCGCCAATCTGAATAATTAAACCTGTTTCTTCTGCTAAGGGAATAAATTCGCAGGGAGAAATTATACCTCGATCGGGATTTTGCCAGCGCACTAAAGCTTCGGCGCCGATAACTTGGCCGGTAGCAATATTCACTTGTGGCTGATAATATACCTGAAACTCACCTTGTGCCAAAGCGTGGCGCAGCAAAGCTTCGAGAGCAAACTTTTCAGGAGAGAGGGTTGTAACCTTAGTGGAGTCGTTAACTAAATCTTTGAGTCTGGCTTCTGCTTGGTGAAGCGCGACTGTCAGCGGTTGAGTAATAGTTTGCCGTTTCAAGACGCGAGAAGCAATGGCTCCCAGCAATTCAGCCTTGGTAAACGGCTTTGTCAGGTAATCGTCGGCTCCCAATTCCATCCCCCGACGAAAATCGGTTTTGTCACTTTGAGCCGTGAGGAAAATAAATGGAATTGTTGCAGCTAGCGAGTTTTGCCGCAGCGTCCGCAACACGTCATAACCGTCGAGTTCCGGCATCTGCACATCGCACAAAATTAAATCTGGTATCTCCGAAAGTGCCATCTGCACCCCAACTCGACCGTTCTCGGCCCCAATGACCCGGTAGCTGTGAGATTCCAGGAGTTGTAGAAGAGTTTCCCGGATTAATTCGTCGTCCTCAATTACCAAAATTTTGAGCATGATACTTAGATAACAGATGCCACTTTATATCTGAACCTGACTAACTCTAGCATACTCAAACTAGCAAATTAATAATTCAGCTAATTAGCCAATAAACCATTAGCCAAATGGCTGAATATTTCCCCTCGGTTCTTAAGTCACAATCAAAGAACTGCCCAAATTGGGAAGATTTCGATCTCTTTCAAGAGCAGAAAACTGCTGCGCCCGACTCGTTTGATAAACTTTTATTACAAAATCCTAATATTTCTCATAAAAAAAATTAGCCAACAGTTTCAGTGCGCCGACGGCGGAAATTACTCAGGCTATCACTTATATGATGTCCGGTTAATTGTTCATAATTAGTCCGTGTTTGTACTGAAAACTAGAGTTTTCTGTCAATGGATGAATCAGGATGCAGCGTCCTGATTCATCCAAAAAAGGATACTTGCTTTCAGACAACAGTCGTGGAGAGATAAAAATTTTAGATTAAGGTTCAATCTCCCAGATTCATCTGTGAAGTGAATCTAAAATCTAAAATCTAAAATCGACTAAGGGATAACTTAACTATGGATCGCGAATTAAATAACTTACAATTTTAATTGTTATTGTGGGATGGGCGTCCCGCCCGTCTTTTTTGGACGGGCG